>NZ_JBFAIA010000269.1:0-8008 GCF_040654455.1 Nonomuraea sp. NPDC050691 | reverse complement strand
CATGATGGTACTGCCTGAACGTGATGTACCATCATGGGCGGTATGTTGTGGGGGCTGGAACGTAAAACAGCTACCGAATTCTCATTCTTCCTTGCCGTGCCGATGATGATTGCGGCAACAGGTTACGACATCTTAAAAAACTACAGACTCTTTACCTTGCAAGATGTCGGACAAATTACCATCGGTTTTATCGCAGCATTTATCGCCGGTTTATTGGCAGTAAAAGCTTTGCTGAAATTTGTCTCCAGTAAAAACTATGTGCCTTTTGCCTACTACCGCATCGTATTTGGTGGTCTGATTCTCCTTACTTGGATGCTGGGCTGGGTCAGCTGGAGCGAATAACCCCTCTCCCCCCAAAGGACGTGTCCACACACGTCCTTTTCTTTTGCCCTTTTTTCTTTTATCCCTTCAGACGACCACCCTATGCGCCAAATGGTTTACACTCCGCATCATTACCCCTAAATATCTCCTCACCGTCCGTACAGCTTCCCTTCACCTTCATCTTCCCGCACACTACCGCCGTCAACGACTCGTTCAAGCGTAATACTCTCGGCTCCGCCTCCCTGTCCAGAGCCACCGCCTTCAGGGTAAACTTCCCTTCCAGGATCCCCTTAGCCTGACCGTTCATCCGAATGCAGAAACCGCCCGCCTCCTTCACCGGCAGCTCCGGCCACTTCGTCGACGTCAGCTTAAAGCTGCCCTTTTTCGCATAGAACTGCTCCATAAAGCGCGCATTTTCCAGCAGGGCGGCATGAGCCGCACGCAAGTTGGCCGAACGGACTGACTCCCGATAGGCAGTCAATGCCGCCGTCGCCAATATCGAAACCAGCAGCATCACCACCAACAGCTGTATCAAGGAGTAGCCCCTCTGTACAGCTGCCCCATTCCGTTTTCCGTCAAATGCTTTTAAGTACATATCTTTCTTCCCTTTATCTTTATCTTTATCTTTGTATCCCTATCCGACAGGAGGCACCTTATCCGTTTGTCCCTTTACTCAATGGCCCCCATTGGTCCAAGTCTTCATTGCCACTGCCCATACAAAGCCGCCCGTCAGCCCGAACCGGCAAACGGTTCAGCCTCGGGGCGGCATACGGCAGTTAACCGTCAGGCTTATTTTTTCACGGCAGGCTGTGCGGCCTTAGGCGCGGCAGAAGAAACCGTCGCCTCCGCCTTTAACTTGTTCAGTACCGCATCACCGATGCCCTTCACGTTTTTCAGCTCCTCCACCGATTTGAACGCACCGTTCTTCTGACGGTATTCCACAATCGCTTTCGCCTTAGCCGGGCCGATACCCGGCAAGGCCTCCAGTTCGGCAGAAGACGCGGTATTGATATTCACGGCGGCCAAAGAGAATGCTGCACAGACGGCGGCAAATGCACCAAATAAAAATTTCTTCATCAGATTTTTTCCCATAACATATTTGATTGAATCAGTCAGGAAGCCTACCGAATGGTTTTATTCCACTCTGTAAACACTGTCACATACGCGCAGATAGGGCAACAGCTCATACCCACACAAATGCTTACGACATATTAACGCAAATATCGTTTGATTTCAAATATTCTAAACAGTTAACCATAACTTTCAGTACTTTTGTTCAAGAATAACAACAGAGTTGTCATCCTTTAATTTAAACAACAAGCATGCACGAACACTCAATAGGTATCGGAATGGGTATCGGTTCATCAATATCCTTGCACCCATTACCCCATCCCCTATCGCCAAACCGACAGAACCGACAGGCATGTAAAAAGCCCCCGACATCAGTCGGGGGCTTTGGAATGGGTGTTTGGCGGTGACCTACTTTCACATGGAAGAACCACACTATCATCGGCGCTGAGTCGTTTCACGGTCCTGTTCGGGATGGGAAGGCGTGGGACCAACTCGCTATGGCCGCCAAACTTAAACTGTTACAAATCGGTAAAGCCTTAATCAATTATTTGGTGATGACTGAATCAGTCAGTAAGCTTTTATCTTTGAAGTTCTTCAAATGATAGAGTCAAGCCTCACGAGCAATTAGTATGGGTTAGCTTCACGCGTTACCGCGCTTCCACACCCCACCTATCAACGTCCTGGTCTCGAACGACTCTTTAGTGTGGTTAAACCACAAGGGAAGTCTCATCTTCAGGCGAGTTTCGCGCTTAGATGCTTTCAGCGCTTATCTCTTCCGAACTTAGCTACCCGGCTATGCAACTGGCGTTACAACCGGTACACCAGAGGTTCGTCCACTCCGGTCCTCTCGTACTAGGAGCAGCCCCCGTCAAACTTCCAACGCCCACTGCAGATAGGGACCAAACTGTCTCACGACGTTTTAAACCCAGCTCACGTACCACTTTAAATGGCGAACAGCCATACCCTTGGGACCGACTACAGCCCCAGGATGTGATGAGCCGACATCGAGGTGCCAAACTCCGCCGTCGATATGAACTCTTGGGCGGAATCAGCCTGTTATCCCCGGAGTACCTTTTATCCGTTGAGCGATGGCCCTTCCATACAGAACCACCGGATCACTATGTCCTGCTTTCGCACCTGCTCGACTTGTCGGTCTCGCAGTTAAGCTACCTTTTGCCATTGCACTATCAGTCCGATTTCCGACCGGACCTAGGTAACCTTCGAACTCCTCCGTTACTCTTTGGGAGGAGACCGCCCCAGTCAAACTGCCTACCATGCACGGTCCCCGACCCGGATTACGGGTCTGGGTTAGAACCTCAAAGACACCAGGGTGGTATTTCAAGGACGGCTCCACAGAGACTGGCGTCTCTGCTTCAAAGCCTCCCACCTATCCTACACAAGTGACTTCAAAGTCCAATGCAAAGCTACAGTAAAGGTTCACGGGGTCTTTCCGTCTAGCAGCGGGTAGATTGCATCTTCACAACCACTTCAACTTCGCTGAGTCTCAGGAGGAGACAGTGTGGCCATCGTTACGCCATTCGTGCGGGTCGGAACTTACCCGACAAGGAATTTCGCTACCTTAGGACCGTTATAGTTACGGCCGCCGTTTACTGGGGCTTCGATCCGATGCTTGCACATCTTCAATTAACCTTCCAGCACCGGGCAGGCGTCACACCCTATACGTCCACTTTCGTGTTAGCAGAGTGCTGTGTTTTTAATAAACAGTCGCAGCCACCTATTCTCTGCGACCCTCCAGGGCTTACGGAGCAAGTCCTTAACCTTAGAGGGCATACCTTCTCCCGAAGTTACGGTATCAATTTGCCGAGTTCCTTCTCCTGAGTTCTCTCAAGCGCCTTAGAATTCTCATCCTGCCCACCTGTGTCGGTTTGCGGTACGGTTCAATTCAAACTGAAGCTTAGTGGCTTTTCCTGGAAGCGTGGTATTGGTTACTTCATGTCCGTAGACACTCGTCATCACTTCTCGGTGTTAAGAAGACCCGGATTTGCCTAAGTCTTCCACCTACCGGCTTAAACAAGCTATTCCAACAGCTTGCTAACCTAACCTTCTCCGTCCCCACATCGCATTTGAATCAAGTACAGGAATATTAACCTGTTTCCCATCGACTACGCATTTCTGCCTCGCCTTAGGGGCCGACTCACCCTACGCCGATGAACGTTGCGTAGGAAACCTTGGGCTTTCGGCGAGCGGGCTTTTCACCCGCTTTATCGCTACTCATGTCAACATTCGCACTTCTGATACCTCCAGCACACTTTACAATGCACCTTCATCGGCCTACAGAACGCTCCCCTACCATGCCAGTAAACTGGCATCCGCAGCTTCGGTTATAGATTTGAGCCCCGTTACATCTTCCGCGCAGGACGACTCGACCAGTGAGCTATTACGCTTTCTTTAAATGATGGCTGCTTCTAAGCCAACATCCTGGCTGTCTGGGCCTTCCCACTTCGTTTACCACTTAATCTATCATTTGGGACCTTAGCTGGCGGTCTGGGTTGTTTCCCTCTTGACAACGGACGTTAGCACCCGCTGTCTGTCTCCCGAGGAACCACTTGATGGTATTCTTAGTTTGCCATGGGTTGGTAAGTTGCAATAACCCCCTAGCCATAACAGTGCTTTACCCCCATCAGTGTCTTGCTCGAGGCACTACCTAAATAGTTTTCGGGGAGAACCAGCTATCTCCGAGTTTGTTTAGCCTTTCACCCCTATCCACAGCTCATCCCCGCATTTTGCAACATGCGTGGGTTCGGTCCTCCAGTACCTGTTACGGCACCTTCAACCTGGCCATGGATAGATCACTCGGTTTCGGGTCTACACCCAGCAACTGTTCGCCCTATTAAGACTCGGTTTCCCTACGCCTCCCCTATTCGGTTAAGCTCGCTACTGAATGTAAGTCGTTGACCCATTATACAAAAGGTACGCAGTCACACCACAAGGGTGCTCCCACTGTTTGTATGCATCAGGTTTCAGGTTCTATTTCACTCCCCTCCCGGGGTTCTTTTCGCCTTTCCCTCACGGTACTGGTTCACTATCGGTCGATGATGAGTATTTAGCCTTGGAGGATGGTCCCCCCATATTCAGACAGGATTTCACGTGTCCCGCCCTACTTTTCGTACGCTTAGTACCACTATTGAGATTTCGAATACGGGACTATCACCCACTATGGTCAAGCTTCCCAGCTTGTTCTTCTATCTCGACAGTTATTACGTACAGGCTCCTCCGCGTTCGCTCGCCACTACTTGCGGAATCTCGGTTGATTTCTTTTCCTCCGGGTACTTAGATGGTTCAGTTCTCCGGGTTCGCTTCGCTTATCCTATGTATTCAGATAAGGATACCTCCTAAGAGGTGGGTTTCCCCATTCGGACATCGCGGGATCATAGCTTTATTGCCAGCTCCCCCACGCTTTTCGCAGGCTTACACGTCCTTCGTCGCCTATCATCGCCAAGGCATCCACCTGATGCACTTATTCACTTGACTCTATCATTTCAAGAACCTCTTTGACTTCGTTTGCCTACCCGTTGACTAGGGAAATAAACTTGAAATTCCTACTTTGATAAAGCTTACTGCTTTGTTGTATCTTAATCCTGCCTTTTGTGTTTCAGGATTAAGTCGATACAATCATCACCCAAATACTGTGTTTGTTTCCTTTTCTCTTGCGAGAGATTTTTCATCCTTTGCAAAGAACAAAAAATCAAAACAAACTCATTGTCTTTGTTTGTTGATTTCGGCTTTCCAATTTGTTAAAGATCGATGCGTCGATATTTCACTTCGCAAATCAAAATAAGCTGCTAAGTATAGCAGGCTTCCTTTGATTTGTAAAGTTCTTGGTGGAGGCAAACGGGATCGAACCGATGACCCCCTGCTTGCAAAGCAGGTGCTCTACCAACTGAGCTATGCCCCCGTTCTTGGTGGGTCTGGGAGGACTTGAACCTCCGACCCCACGCTTATCAAGCGTGTGCTCTAACCAGCTGAGCTACAAACCCGGATTCTCTTCTTAAGCGAATCTTGTCTTCACTCAAGCTTTTCTCTTCCGCATCTTTTACAGTTTACCGATAAGTGTGAATGCATCAGACCTCTTCTTTCTCTAGAAAGGAGGTGATCCAGCCGCAGGTTCCCCTACGGCTACCTTGTTACGACTTCACCCCAGTCATGAAGCATACCGTGGTAAGCGGGCTCCTTGCGGTTACCCTACCTACTTCTGGTATCCCCCACTCCCATGGTGTGACGGGCGGTGTGTACAAGACCCGGGAACGTATTCACCGCAGTATGCTGACCTGCGATTACTAGCGATTCCGACTTCATGCACTCGAGTTGCAGAGTGCAATCCGGACTACGATCGGTTTTGTGAGATTGGCTCCACCTCGCGGCTTGGCTACCCTCTGTACCGACCATTGTATGACGTGTGAAGCCCTGGTCATAAGGGCCATGAGGACTTGACGTCATCCCCACCTTCCTCCGGCTTGTCACCGGCAGTCTCATTAGAGTGCCCAACTAAATGATGGCAACTAATGACAAGGGTTGCGCTCGTTGCGGGACTTAACCCAACATCTCACGACACGAGCTGACGACAGCCATGCAGCACCTGTGTTACGGCTCCCGAAGGCACTCCTCCGTCTCTGGAGGATTCCGTACATGTCAAGACCAGGTAAGGTTCTTCGCGTTGCATCGAATTAATCCACATCATCCACCGCTTGTGCGGGTCCCCGTCAATTCCTTTGAGTTTTAATCTTGCGACCGTACTCCCCAGGCGGTCAATTTCACGCGTTAGCTACGCTACTAAGCAATCAAGTTGCCCAACAGCTAATTGACATCGTTTAGGGCGTGGACTACCAGGGTATCTAATCCTGTTTGCTACCCACGCTTTCGAGCATGAACGTCAGTGTTATCCCAGGAGGCTGCCTTCGCCATCGGTATTCCTCCACATCTCTACGCATTTCACTGCTACACGTGGAATTCTACCTCCCTCTGACACACTCTAGTCACCCAGTTCAGAACGCAGTTCCCAGGTTGAGCCCGGGGATTTCACATCCTGCTTAAGTAACCGTCTGCGCTCGCTTTACGCCCAGTAATTCCGATTAACGCTCGCACCCTACGTATTACCGCGGCTGCTGGCACGTAGTTAGCCGGTGCTTATTCTTCAGGTACCGTCATCAGCTGTCGATATTAGCAACAGCCTTTTCTTCCCTGACAAAAGTCCTTTACAACCCGAAGGCCTTCTTCAGACACGCGGCATGGCTGGATCAGGCTTGCGCCCATTGTCCAAAATTCCCCACTGCTGCCTCCCGTAGGAGTCTGGGCCGTGTCTCAGTCCCAGTGTGGCGGATCATCCTCTCAGACCCGCTACTGATCGTCGCCTTGGTAGGCCTTTACCCCACCAACTAGCTAATCAGATATCGGCCGCTCGAATAACGCAAGGCCCGAAGGTCCCCTGCTTTCCTCCTCAGAGAATATGCGGTATTAGCTAATCTTTCGATTAGTTATCCCCCATTACTCGGTACGTTCCGATATATTACTCACCCGTTCGCCACTCGCCACCCAAGAAGCAAGCTTCTCTGTGCTGCCGTCCGACTTGCATGTGTAAAGCATGCCGCCAGCGTTCAATCTGAGCCAGGATCAAACTCTTATGTTCAATCTCTAACTTATAACTTCTGGTCTGCTTCAAAGAAACCGACAGGACAATGTCTAAAACATCATCTTGTCTGTCTTTCAAACAGTGTGAGGCCTAATGCACTCACACTTATCGGTAATCTGTTTTTAAAGAGCGAATCGAATTATACAGTACATTTAGCAAATGTCAACTAAAATTATCGAAAATTCTAACTAACTGTGTTATACTGTCTGCTTCGTTTTCTTCACCGCGTCAGCAGCGAAGAACAGAACTATACGCCTCACAATAAAACCAGTCAACACCTTTCGCAAAATTATTTTCAGAAATTTAACCACCACCCTGTTTTAACAGGGTTTTTATTTTATAAAAAACTCCAACAACCTTTCTACACTCTCCAAATATACAAAAAAACACAAACTAAAGGCCGTCTGAAATGCTCTTTCAGACGGCCTTTTGAATTTGACCCTCGCTTTAATTTATATTATTAGCGCTTGTTTTTTGGTATGATGCTTCCTTGATTCTTTTATATCAGCCTCGAGTTTGCTATGTCTGTCTATACAAGTGTTTCCGACACTCAAATGCGTGACTTCCTTCTGCAATATGATTTGGGAGATTTTGTTTCTTTGCAGGGGATTGCTCAAGGAATTACTAACAGTAATTATTTTTTGACTACTTCAACCGGTCGTTATGTATTGACTGTTTTTGAGGTTTTGAAATCAGAAGAACTGCCTTTCTTTCTAGAACTAAACCAGCATTTGAGTCTGAATGGTGTTGCCTGCGCTGCTCCGATTGCTCGCAAAGATGGCAGACTGCATTCTATTTTGGCCGGAAAACCGGCTTGTTTGGTTACTTGTTTGAATGGCTCGGATACCGGCTGGCCAACTGAGGCTCAATGCTTCCATACCGGTGCTATGCTGGCCAAAATGCATTTAGCCGGTCAAGACTTTCCTTTAAAAATGAAAAACCCTCGTTATGATGACTGGTGGCGCGATG
>NZ_JBFAIA010000268.1:0-8062 GCF_040654455.1 Nonomuraea sp. NPDC050691 | reverse complement strand
CATCGAGGACTCGCGTGGGCCGCGCGGCACCCGCGCACGGCGCGCAGCTCGTCGTCGACCGGCGCCCGGGATCCCCCGTCGTGGACTACGACCTCCTCCTCGACCATCCGGACGGTGGCACGATCGCGTTGAGCGCCCCGCCCGAGGACGGCGTGCCCTGGTTGATCGACCATTCGACGCACTGGGCCGCGGGGCACCTCGTGAGCGTGGACGGCGTGCACGTGTCGGTGCCCCAGGCGCTGACCATGCTCCGTTCACTGTCGGGGCGCGACGCCTCGCCGTACCAGGAGATCGTCGACCAGTGCCTGCTGGCCGCGGCGGGCGACGACGGCGAGCCGGTCAGCGCGGCGGGCCTCCAGGCGACGGCGGACGCGTTCCGTCGCGGGCGGGGGCTGCGCGACCGCGCCTCGACCCTGGCCTGGATGGCCGCGGCCGGCATGTCGGGCGAGCAGTTCGAGGCGTACATCGAGGGGATCGCCCGCCGCCGCCGGTTCCGCGGGGACAAGGAGGCCGAGCTGGCGCCGGGCCACCTGGCCGCCCACCCCGGTGACTTCGCCCGCGTCAGGGCCGTCTGGGTCACCGGCCGCGAGAAGGTGGTCGCCGGCGCGGTGGACGACCTGCTCGGCGGCCTCGGCTCACTCGGCGGCCCCGTGAACGCCCCACTCGCCGGCCCGGGATCGCTCGACGGCTCCCTGGACGACCCGTTCGGCGGCCCGGGATCACTCGACGGCTCCCTGGACGACCCGTTCGGCGGCCCGGAGTCGCTCGGCGATGTTGTGGTGACCGTCGGCGTCCGGTGGGAGAGCGACCTGCCCGAGGCCCTGCGCGGCGCGCCCGCCGGGCAGGTGATCGGGCCTGCCGAGGCGCCCGGCGGCGGGTTCCTGACCGGAGCCGTTCTGTCACGGACGCCCGCCGCCCGTGACGCGGAGACCCTGGAGGCGGCCGGGCGGGCCGCCTTCGCCCTCTGGCTTGCGGAGCGCCGCGCCGCGGCCACGATCGAATGGCACTGGTCTTGACCGCCCCACGGAACGACACGCCTCGCGTCCCACCCCAGACACGGCCCGTCTACCGGGAGGAGGCGCTGCGCCACCGGTCCGCGCCACGCACCGGCCGCACCCGGATGCCGCTGGTGATCAGCGGCCCCTCGTTCCTCGCGCTGTGGACGCTGGCGGCCGCCCTGCTCGCGGGCGTGGTCGTGCTGGCCGCGCTGGCGCTGAAGGCGGCGCCGTGATGCCGCGCCGGCCCCCCGTCCTGCTGCAGAACAACGACACGGAGTGCGGCGCGGCGTGCCTGGCCATGGTGCTGTGCCACCACGGCATGCGCACCACCCTGCACCAGGTCTCCGAACGGCTCCAGGTCGGGCGCGACGGCCTGAGTGCCAAGGCCGTCGTGGACGGCGCCCGCGACCACGGGCTGAAGGCGCGGGCCTTCTCGCTCGCGCCCGAGGACCTGGCGCGCGTGCCGCTGCCCGCGATCGCGCACTGGGAGTTCGGCCACTTCCTGGTGGTCGAACGCTGGGCGCCCGACCGGGTGGACGTCGTCGACCCGGCGCAGGGCCGCCGCCGGCTGACCGCCGAGGAGTTCAGCGCCGGGTTCACCGGCGTGCTGCTGGTCTTCGAACCCGGTGCGGGATTCCGCCGCGGCTCGTCCTCGATGGCCGGCGCCTGGCGCAGGGAGTTCGTCCGTACCCTGTTCCGGCGGCGTCGCGGCCTGCTCGCGCAGGTGCTCGCCGCCTCGCTGCTCCTGCAACTGCTGGGGCTGGGTCTGCCGCTGCTGTCCGAACTGCTGATAGACACCGTCATACCGTCACGGGCGACCGGCGTCCTGTCGCTGCTGGGCGGCGCGGCGCTGTTGGCGGGGGCGGCCCAGTTCGTCATCGGCTACCTCAGGGCGGCGCTGCTGGTGGCGGTACGGGCCCGAGCCGACCAGGAGCTCACCGAAGGCGTGGTCGGCCACCTCGTGGCACTCCCCTACCGGTACTTCACCCGGCGCGGCAAGGGCGACCTGATGACCCGCACCGCGAGCGTCTCCGCTCTCGGCGACATCCTCACCGGCCAGATCGTGGCGGCGCTGCTGGACGGACCGCTCGCCCTCGGCTACCTCGTCCTGGTCTACCTGTACGACCCCGTCTTCGGCGTGGCGCTGACCGGCGTGGCGCTGCTCCAGACGGTCCTGCTGCTGGCCACCACCAACCGGATCGCCACGCTGACCCAGCAGGAACTCACCGCGCTGTCCGCGTCGCAGGGCAGCCTCATCCAGGCGATCACCGGCATCGAGACACTGAAGGCGTCGGGCGCGGAGAGGCGGGCGGTGGAGCAGTGGTCGGCCCACTTCGCCAGGCAGCTCAACGCCGATGTGCGCACCGGCCTCACCAAGGGTTTCCTGGAGTCGGCGCTGTCGGCGATCCGGATGGCGGCGCCGCTCGGACTCATGTGGCTCGGCGCCTGGCGCGTCCTGGACGGGCAGCTCACGGTGGGAACGCTGATCGCGCTCAACGCCGTCGCGGTCGGCGCGCTCACCCCGCTGGGGTCGCTGATGACCGGCTTGCAGAGCCTTCAGCAGGCCGGCGCCCACTTCGACCGGCTGTCGGACATCCTGGCCTCCGAGCCGGAACCGAGCACGGGCATCGAGGTGCTGCGGCTGCGCGGCGCTGTGGAGACGCGCGGGGTGAGCTTCCGGCACGACCCCCGCGGCCCGTGGACCGTGCGGGACGTATCGGTCGCCATCCGGCCAGGACAGAAGGTCGCACTGGTCGGAGCCTCGGGGTCCGGCAAGAGCACGCTGGCGAGGCTGCTGCTGGCGTTGCACAGCCCGGTCGAGGGCGAGATCCGCTACGACGGCGTCCCGGCGGCCGAGCTGAACCTGCGCACCCTGCGCCGCCAGTTCGGCGTGGTCACCCAGGAACCGTCCCTCTTCAACGGGACGATCAGGGACAACATCTCGCTGAACGACCCCGGCGCCTCCCTGGACCGGGTGGTCGCCGCGGCCCGCCTGGCCGCGCTCCATGACGAGATCATGGAGATGCCGATGGGATACGAGACGATGCTGACCGACGGCCTCGGCCTTTCCGGCGGCCAGCGCCAGCGCCTCGCCCTGGCCCGCGCCGTACTGTCTCAGCCGAAGGTGCTGCTGCTCGACGAGGCCACCAGCAACCTCGACAGCGCCACCGAGGCCGCGATCGAGGCCAACCTGGGACGGCTCGTCCAGACCCGGATCGTCATCGCGCACCGGCTGAGCACGATCAGGGACGCCGACCTCATCCTCGTGATGGAGGCGGGCCGGATCGCGCAACGCGGGACCCACGAGGAGCTGATGGCCATGGGCGGGGCGTACGCACGCCTGGTGGCGGCCCAGACGGTGCCGTCCAGGTGACCGTGGGGCGACTCCGGCGTCAGGCTCGAAGGCTGGCGGGCACACCTCAGACCGGTGGTACCCCAGACCGGTAACTGCCCGCCAGACCAGGGCATTCCAGACCGGGGGCATCTTAGACCGGTGACGCCACCGTCCGGAGTGCTCGCCCTGCTCAGCCGGGACTGTTCCCGTGGGCCGCCCGCACCGCTCGGCGTGCTCCCAGGCCGCCGGCGCCCCAGACCGGGACGCGCCCCAGGCCCCCGCTGCCTTGTGCCGCCCTCCTCCAGACCGGCCCTCGGGGGCGCGGCCGACGAACTGGCGACGCAGGGCGAAATCAGCCCACCCCGGCACGAAGCCAGATCCACCCGTACGACCTGACCGGCATGGGCGCGATCAGCTCCCCACACCTCACCACACCCATTCGAGCCCGGCCTGGAACGGACGCGATCAGCTCCCCACCGCCACACCCGGCCCAACTCGCCCCAACCCCGACCCGACCCGACCCACCCGGAGCGAACCACGTGGACCCGGAGCGACGAAGACCAGCCAGCCAAGGCTGAATGCGCATCAGAGCAACCGGGCAAGGCAGAGATCCTGTCGGCCTGCGAGGCACGCGCCAGATCGCCGGGCGAGGCACGAATCAGGTCAGCAGCGCTACAACCCCGCGGCCGCCGCCTTCACATCCTCGGTCGACATCGGCTTGCCGCCGATGCCCCAGTCACCGCTCTTGACCTCCTCGACGATGACCATGGTCAGAGAGCGCATGTTCTCGCCCTCGATCTCGACCATCGCCTCGGTCAGCTTCTGCACCATCTCGGTCTTCTGGGCGTCACTGAACACGCCCTCGATGACCTTCACATTGACGACTGGCATGGGTCCCCCTCCCAGGCGGCGCACCAAGCCCCCGGCGCCGCTCAGCGGAGATGCCCCATGCAGCTCTCCGACAAACCCGACAGACATTCCATCCGGGACGCCATCCACAGCCAGTCCCACTGCCCACCCACGGCGCACCGCCTCCGCCCGCTCCTTCGGCCCTGTCCACTCCTTCGGCCCCCCCGCACGCTCTTCCGCCTCTTTTCCCGAACTCTCTCCAACGCTGTCCTCTACGCGCGGACCCCATGCCCTACCCCGGGCCGTCCCCCAGGCCATCTCCCGAACCGACCCCCGGGCCGTCTCCCCCCGGGCCGCCTCCCGAACCGTCTCCCGGGCCATCTCCCGGCCCGTCGGACGCCCCCACCGGGAACGTGTCGAAGTGCACCACCACGTGGCCCAGCAACGGATCCGGGCTTCCCCCGGAGCGTTCCTGCCTCCGGTCCGCCATCACGCGGTACCTGTCCAGCACCTCAAGGACTTCGTTCCTCATGTCCACCGCCTCCTGCGCCGTGAGCCGGAGAGATCGGCGGCCGAAGCCGCTGGCCTGGACCCACTCCTCGGGCGTCGTCGTCGCCTCCGCGCGCCACCGCGCCAGCTCGGCGCCGCGCTGCCGGATCAGGTCGTCGATCAGGAACGCGAACGCGCTCGCCGCCTCCGGATCGTCCTGCGGCGGCTCCCCGTACGTGAAGCCGCCCGGCACGATGCGCCAGTACTTCTCCTTGCCCTTGCCCAGCTCCGGCGCCGTCTCGATCATGCCGTGCCTGGCCAGCTCCCTGAGGTGGTAGCTCGTGGCGCCGGTGTTCTGCTCCAGCAGCGCGGCCAGGCGGGTGGCCGTCGAGGGGCCGTGCTCGTCGAGCAGCTCGTACAGGCGCAGGCGCAGCGGGTGGGCGAACGACTTCAACGCCTTGGCGTCGAGGGTTCGTGCGGAATAGCTCTTGCTTTGCATCACTGTGCACACCTATCTTTGCAAAGAAACCTATGCACACTTTCCCTTACACACTAGCGGAGGAAGCCATGCCGAGTCTCGGGCGCGCGTTCACGTTCCTGCTGTCGTCCACGGCGTTGTCCAACGTGGCGGACGGCGTGCTGAAGGTCGGGGCGCCGCTGCTGGCGATCTCGATGACCAGGTCGCCGACACAGGTGTCGCTGGTAGGAGCCGCGGTCACGTTGCCGTGGTTATTGTTCGCGCTGCACGCGGGGGCGATCGCCGACCGCCTGGACCGGCGGCGGATCATGGTGCTGGCCAACGCCGCCCGCGCCGGGGTGCTGGTGCTGGGCGGGGCGCTGGCGGTGTCCGGGATGCTGAACCTGTGGGGCATTCTGGGGATCCTGCTGGTCGCCGGGGTGTCGGAGGTCTTCGCGGACACCTCGGCGCAGTCGGTGCTCCCCATGACGGTGCCCTCGGACCGTCTCACGGCCGCCAACGGCCGCGTGGTGAGCGTTCAGATGATCGGGAACGAGTTCCTCGGCTCGCCGCTGGCGGGCTTCCTGGTGACGCTCCTGCCGGTCGCCGTCCTCGGCGCGCCCGCGCTGCTGTACGGGGCCGCCGGGGTGTTGCTGCTCGGCATGCGCGGGAACTACTCCCCAGTCTCTCGGACGATCGCGAGCTCCGCCGATCCCCAGGCTGCCTCCGCCGACCCTCGCGCGGGCTCCTCATATCCCCAGGCGGCCCCCGCCACCCCCCACCGCGGCGGGCTCGGGCGGGACATCCGGGAGGCGCTGCGTTACCTCTGGGCGCACCGGTTCCTGCGCACCCTGGCGATCTCCGCCGGGCTGCTCAACACCGCCAGCGCCGCCTACTTCGGCGTCCTCATCCTCTGGCTCGTCGGTCCCGGGTCGCGGGTGGGGCTCACCCCCGAGGGGTACGGCCTCATGATGTCCGCGCTGGCCGCGGGCTCCGTGGCCGGGTCGCTGGTGGCCGAGCGGCTGACCGGGCTGCTCGGCGAGGGCCGGACCCTGGTGGCCTGCTGGCTGGTGTCCGCCCTGCTGTACCTGGTGCCCGTGCTGGTGCCCGTCGGGTGGTTGCTGTATCCGACGGCCGTCGTCTGGGGTCTCGTCGGCGGCGCGTCGAACGTGCTCGTGGTCTCCACCCGCCAGCGGCTCATCCCGTCGGCGCTGCTGGGCCGCGTGAATTCCGCGTACCGGTTGATCGGCATGGGCGGGATGCCCGTGGGGGCCGCGCTCGGCGGGCTGCTGGGTGAGATCGCCGGGCTGCCGGCGGTCTTCCTGGGGGCCGCGGGCGTCTGCCTGGCCGCCGTCGGGCTGGTGTGGCGTGTCGCGCGCGACCCAATTTCCATGCCGTTGACCAGCGATCATTCGGTTCGCCGCACATCCGCGTCTCTTTAGGCACACTATGACCTGTGGCGAGATGACATGATTACCTCGGGCAACGAGGGGATGGCATGCGGGAGATCGGCGGACGGTACCTCCTTACCGAGGAGGCCGGTCGTGGCGGTATGGGAGTCGTCTGGCGGGCGTTCGACCAGCTACTCCATCGTGAGGTCGCGCTCAAGGAGCTGACGCTGACCGGCGAGGCCGAGATGGTCCGTCGTCGTGTCCTCCGGGAGGCCAGGATGGCCGCCCGCCTCACACACCCGAACATCATCACGGTCCACGACCTCATCGAAGAGGGCGGCAAGCTCTGGATCGTGATGGAGTACCTCGACGGGCTCTCCCTCCACCAGTTGCTCTCCCAGGTGGGCACGCTGCCCGCCCAGTCCGTGGCCGCGATCGGCCAGCACCTGCTCGCCGCGTTACGCACCGCGCACCAGGCCGGGGTGTTGCACCGCGACGTGAAGCCGGCGAACGTCATGCTGACGGGCGACCGCGTGGTGCTGACCGACTTCGGTATCGCCACGGCGGAGGGCGACATCCGGATGACGACCTCGCGCAGGCTGCGGGGCACTCCGGCGTTCATGGCGCCCGAGCGGCTGCACGGCGGGCCGGCCAGCAAGGAGGCCGACATGTGGTCGTACGGCGCCACGCTGTACAGCGCCGTGGAGGGACAGCCACCGTATCCGGGGCAGGACGCGGCGACGGTGCTCGGCATGGCCCGCAGCGGCGGTTACCCGCCGCCCCGCCGCGCCGGGGTGCTGCGGCCGCTCATCGAGGGTCTGCTGCACCCGGACCCGGTACGCCGCTTCACGCCGGAGCAGACGGCGGGGCTGCTGGCGGGCATGCGCGCCAGCAGCTACCAGGCCGCGATCTAGGCGGACGAGCAGCCGAGCGGCCGCGGGTTACGTGCAGTGCCAACCGTGCAATGCCAACCGTGCAATGCCAACCGTGCAAGGCCAACCGTGCGATGCCCGCCGCGCGACGCCGCCCATGCGACGCAAAGCGCGATGCCGGCCGCGCGATGAACGTTTCATGCTCCACGGCCGCCGCCCTCCCGTCGGCCCAGGTCACGTCCGTCCCCACTCCGCGGGCGGGCCGCGGACCTGTCACGCGCGGATCATGGATGCGATAGTGCGAACGCCGCTCACCCACCGGTGAGCCGGCCCGCGGAACTCTCCGCGACAGCGTCCTTCGTGCGATGCCCCTGGGAGGAATCGGATGCGCAAGGTACGGACCCTACTCGTCTCCGCCGCTCTGGCCACCGGCGTGCTCCTGTCCATGACCGCCGCACCCGCGCAGGCCGAGAGCATCCGGTACGCCTACTACCTGCAGTCCGACTGCTACAACGGCGGGAACCTGGGCATCCAGTGGGGCTGGTGGACGTCCTTCCGCTGCTCCTACGAGAACGGGTACTGGTTCCTCTACGCCTGACCCGACCGAGCCGAAAGCGGAGAGGGCCCTCCCCGGCGGGGCGCCCCCCCGGCCCGCCCCGCGCGCCTACGCC
>NZ_JBFAIA010000267.1:0-8065 GCF_040654455.1 Nonomuraea sp. NPDC050691 | reverse complement strand
GGGAGAGCCGCTGGTGAGGTTCACCAGCACCTTGCCCGCGACCGCGGTCTCGACGGACTCCAGTACCTGTTCGACCGCTGGGGTGTCGAGCAGGCGACCTTCCTCAGGCGGACCTCGCCGGCGCCGGCCTTCTCGGCGGCCTGAGCCGCGGCCCTCGCCATGGTGTGGATGTTGCGGGTGGCGGAGTAGTAGATGACGGCGACGTTGGTCATGGAGTGCTCGCTTCACGGATGAGGGGGCTGGATGCGCGGTCGCGGGACCTGCTTCGGAGCTGACCGGTCGGGCAGCGCCTGGAGCCGTCGTCGGCGGAGGCGACGGCGCCGGGGGACGGGGTCAGACGAAGAAGCTGTCGTGGCGGAGGAAGAACTCCGCACGCTCTTCTTCGCTGAGGCCGGCCAGCTTGGTGACGCCTTCGAAGTACTCCTCGCGGGGTGCGCCGGGGGCGAAGAGCATGAGCATGGAGGCGGGTTCGCCGGATTCGTTGCGGAAGGCGTGCAGGCCGCCCACCGGTACGTACAGGTAGTCGCCGGAGGTGGCGTTGATCCAGCGGCGGCCGTCGAACAGCCGCATGGTGCCGGACAGGATGAAGAACGACTCTGACATCGACTTGTGGAAGTGGGTGCTGGGCCCGCCGGCCTCCGGCCCCATGTCCACCCGGTAAAGGCCGTATTCGCCGCCGGTGGAGACGGTGGTGGACAGGTAGTGGTAGGCGGTGCCCTGGGCGACGTTGGGGCCGTCGGTGGCGACGGGCTTGGAGACGAAGTCGGGCGCGTTGGTCGCGGGCCTGAAGGTGGCGCTGGTCTCGCCGTGCTGACCGAAGTAGCGGGGGTCGGGGTAGGACATGATCACGCCTTGGGTGAGGGCTGATTAGGTGAGTGCTAAGATAGTTGGCAGTTGCGTGAGTGTCAATTAAATGAGCGCTCACCTATCTGGCGAGGAGGTAACCGTGGCGGATGCTGTGGAGACGGTGCTGGAGCAGTGGGGTCGGGAACGCCCCGACCTCGACGTCTCGCCGATCGGCGTCGTCGGCCGGATCATGCGGCTGTCCCGGCTCTGGGACAAGGAGATCAAGGACTTCCTCGGCGAGCACGGCCTGGAGCCGGGCGAGTTCGACGTCCTGTCCACGCTGCGGCGCTCGGGAGAGCCCTACGAGCTGACCGCGAAGGTCTTCCTCAAGGCGTCCCTCGTCACCACCGGGGCGATCACGTTGCGGGTCGACCGCATGGCGACCAAGGGCCTGGTCACCCGCACACCCGACGCCACCGACCGCCGCTCCGTCAAGATCCGCCTCACTCCGCGGGGTCTTGAGGTGATCGACCGGCTCCTTCCCCTCCACTTGGCCAACGAGGCCCGCCTCGTGGAAAGTCTCGACGCCGACGAGCGTCGGCACCTGGCGGCCACGCTCGCAGGACTGCTGGAGTCCCACGGCGACACACAGGCCGACACCGGCCGCTGAACAGCGTCGGCTTGACGCGGACCTGGTGATCAGCCATCCCCGGCCTCGGCGAAGGCCAGGGCCGTCGGGGGCCGCCGGTCGCCTCGCGGGTGAACCCGCTCGCTCCGAGCGGGTCCAGGCGCGGATCGTGCGGCCGTGGTCGCCGCGGGCCGGCCGCGGGCGGCCGTCCGCCTCGCCGAACGCCAGGGCCTGGACGCTCGCCGTCAGCTCCCTACTGATCTACGAAGTAAAGGGGGGTGGTTGGATTCGCGGCCAACCCCGGCCCGCTCGGATTTCCCTTTTCTCGCGCAGACGCATTGTTGACCGGACCCATTCGGAGCACTCCGTGTTCGGCGATCACGTCCGCCGAATAATGCGTGTCATGCGCTCGCCGACCAAGAACGTGATCCACGGATGGCGGTACGGCCTCAGGCTCGGCATGGCCGTGACCGTAGCCGCCTGCGGGCTGCTCCCGCTGCCACCCGCTCCGGCCGCCGCCGCGCCGCCACCGGTCCGGCCGGCGAGGTTCCCGACGATCGCCTACGTGGCCAACAGCTGCCCTGGCATCTTCGACGACGGCGCGGTGACGCGGCTCGACCCCGCCACCAACACCGTCGCCGGGTACACCCCGGCCGGCGGCTGCCCTGCCGCGATCGCGCTCGATCCCGACGGTGATCGCGCCTATGTGGCGAACCTCGCCCGGGACGGCGAAGACGCCATTCTGGTGATGAGCACCATCAGCAACGACGTGCTCGACGAGATCGAGGTCGACCACGGCCCCCAGGGCGTGGCGGTCACCCCGGACGGCGCCCAGGTTTACGCCACCATCGAGGATAATTTCGACTTCTCTCACAAAAGCAACAAGGTGCTGGTGATCGACGCGAGAACCGACTCCATCAGCGACGCCATTCCCATCGCCGGCGATCCGGGCCCGGTGGCGGTCGATCACGAGGGCCGCCGGGCGCTGGTGGGCGTCTCGCCGGGCGCGGACGGCACCTTTCCCAACCTGACCGTCATCAACACCAGGACCAACGCCATTTCACGGATCATCCCCCTGCCCGCCTCCCCCAGGGCGATCGCCGTCCATCCGCTCCGCCACCGCGCGTACGTGACCGGGAACTACTGGGAGCGCGGGCAGGTGTCGGTGATCGACACGGCGACCGGGGGCCTTCTCAAGTCCATCCCCGTCAGCGGCGCGCCCCTGGGGGTGGCGGTCTCCGACGACGGCACCCGCGCCTACGTGGCCACCGTCGCCGACAGGGGCGAAAGCGCGCTGACGGTGATCGACACCGTGACCAACGCCGTCACGGCCACCATCGCGATCCCCGGCTACCGCAGGCCGATCGGGGTGGCGCTCAGCCACGACGGCAAGACCGCGTACCTCACCGCCACCACCGGCAAGGAGGACGCGGTGGTGGTGATCGACACCGCGCGCCGGAGCGTCACCGCCACCATCGACGTCGGCGACGGCCTGAACGAGGCGAACACGCAGAACATCGCGGTGGGCCGGCTCATCAAGCTCCGTACGCATCTCCCGCCCCGCAAGCCCCGGCCTGGCAAACCTGGCAAGCCGGGAAGGGCGGGCGAGTCCGGCGAGGCGGGGACGGGGCCGGCGATGGCGGTGGACGTGCTGGGGCCCCCGCCGGGACCGGCGCGCCTCGTCCGCGGGCGTTCCACCGGGTCCGGCGGGTAGAGCCCCGGGCTGTCCCAGAGGTCGCCGACGCGGGTAGAGCCCCGGGCTGTCCCGGAGTCCGCCGGCGGGGGACGGCCGCGGACCCCGCCCGGCCTCACGATCCCGCCGGCGACCGGCGGCCCCCTGCCGGAGGCGGTGGCGGGTCGGGCCGGCGGGCGGGCCACATCGCGGTGAGCCGTTCCACCGTGGCGTGGTAGGCGGTCTCCTGCACGGGGGTGAGCACGACGTCCACGCCCGGCCCGGCCGCCGCCAGCCGTTCGCGCAGCACGATGGACTCGCCCGTGTCGGCCAGGTCGAGCAGTCCGCTGAAGCCCGCCGCCGCGACGACGAGGTCCGTGCCCGGCGGGTCCCCGCCGGTCTCCTCCAGCGCCCGCCGTACCGCTCCCGCCCCGTTCGCGCCGTGGCCGAGCGCCGCGGCGGCGGCCGACAGGGTGACCACGTCCAGCGGGTCGACGTCGACCAGGCGCAGCGGGACGAGTTCGGCCCGGCCGCCCGGCGCGTACAGCCTCCCGGCCGGAGGGGGCCCCTCGCGAGGCGAGTGACGTCCGTGGGGGAACACGTGGCCTTCCCCGGCGGGCATGGGACGTTCCCGGCCGTGGCGTCCCTGTGTGGGCGCCACCGCGCGCCAGAGCCGCCGCAGCGCTGCGAGCGCGGCGCCGCCCGCCAGCGGAGGCGGCAGTGCCGCGCCGTTCTCCTCGGCGGCCCGCAGTGCCAGGAGCAGCCGCTCCAGCGCGCCGATCGCCACTGCCAGGTCGTCACCGAGGTCGGGCACGAGGACCGCGCGGGGGCCGAGGCCGTTCATCCGCATCCCCTTCCGAGGCCGTGACGAGGCGCGCCCTCCGGACGCCCGGATGGCATGGTCACACCCGTGACAGTACGCCGTCCGTCCCCTCACGGCCGGACGAGGCCGTCGAGCGCGGACGGCTTCCGCTCGACGTCGAGCCCGGCGGGCGGTGGCCGGCGCCTGACGTGAGAGACCTTCGCGGAGTGATCAACGTCACTTCTACGCTGAAGTCGCATGCGTGCAATTTAGCGCCCGTATCTTACGGGTACGGCTGATCCGCCACCCTCGGACTCCCGCGCGAAGCCGCGCCGCGCAGGCCCCGTCGCCCTCGGTGCAGACGGGTGGGAAGGTTTCGGTGGGTCTGGAGTGTTACGTCCTGTTGCAGGCTGATCGGCGGCCCTCCCCCTGGTACGGGCCGTCCGGATCTCCGGTAATATCGGCCTGCTTTATATGTAATTTCGGATTTTTCGCGATGAAGCGATATGGGAGGGTGAGGCATGACGACGGCTGCCCTGCAGACCGTGTTGACCGTTCCCGAGCGTTTCCGGGGACCGGTGGGAGCCGCCAACGGCGGCTGGATAGCCGGGACCATGGCGGACGCGTTCAACGACAACCGATCAGCCGTCGAAGTCACGCTGCACGCCCCCACCCCGCTGGAGACCGAGCTCCGGCTGGAGCACGTCGCCAACACCGTCACCCTCTCCGACGGCGAACGGCTGCTCGTCGAGGCCATCCCGGTGGCTCAGGACCTCGACGCCCCCGAGTTCGTCCCGTTCAAGGACGCGGCCCGGGCCGAGGCCGGCTTCGCCGGGTGGAAGGGGCACGCCTTCCCCGAGTGCTTCGCCTGCGGCCCGCGTGAGCCGGGCGACGGCCTGCGCGTCTTCCCCGGCCCGGTCGAGGGCAAGGACGTGGTGGCGGCCGGCTGGCGGGTGCCGCACACGGTGGCCGACGCCGACGGCGTGCCCGCCTCGATCGTGGGCGCGGTCCTCGACTGCATCACGGGGTGGGCGCACTTCCAGCCGGGCGAGTCGGCGCTGCTCGGCCGCCTGACCCTGCAGATCCACCGCCGCGTCTACCCGGGCGGTGCCTACTCCGCCGTGGCCCGCGCCACCGGTCGCGAGGGGCGCAAGCTGTTCGGCGAGAGCGCCATCTACGAGGTGGACGGCACGCTGGTCGCCGCGGCCCGGGCCACCTGGATCGCCCCGCGGTGACGTCCTGAGGACATCGCCTTCCCGAGAGCCCGAGCTCCTGAGGGCGCCGAGCCCCTGAGGGCGCCGAGACGTCCGGCGGCCCCGGAACCCGCGAGGTTCCGGGGCCGTCCGCGTCCGGGCCCCCGGAGAGGCTCAGCCGGTGAGGCGGGCCGCGACCAGCGACGCGCAGCGCTCGTCGAACAGGATCGTGTAGTGGTTGCAGTCCGGCACGACCTCGTCCTCCAGGCGCGGCAGCCGGGCCGTCCAGGCGGCGGCCAGCTCGTCCGGCAGCATGCCGGTCTCCTGGTCGAGCAGCCCGCGCGGGGCCCGCAGCAGGCGCAGCGGCGCCTCGATCGACGTCAGGGCGGCCCCGATCTCCTCGGCCTCGGTCAGCAGCCAGCGGCCGTCCTCGCGCACCGCGTCCTCGGCGGCGCGGGAGCGCAGCGCCCCCGGCGGCCCGTCCAGGTCGTAGCGGACGTACTCCTCGACGTCGTCGTTCCAGGCGTGCGCGAAGGCCGGGTGCGCGCGGAAGAAGGCGACGTACTCCTCGGGCGTGGCGAACGTCCGTGACAGCCGGGCCAGCGCGGGCCCGAGCGTGGCCGCCAGCGCCGCGTCCGGGTCGGAGCCCGCCGGGAGCGGCAGCGGCAGGCCGCCGTCCACCAGCACGACCCGGGCGAAGTTCCGCCGGGCCGCCGCCAGCGCCGCGACGTAGGCGCCCATCGAGTGTCCTGTGAGCACCGCGCCGGCGTCGGCGCCCACGTGGTCGGCGACGCGCAGCACGTCCTCGGCGTGCCTCGGCAGCCCGTACGGTCCCGGCAGCCCGGAGCTGTGACCCCGGCCGCGCAGGTCCATCGCCACCAGGGACCAGCCCTCCGGCAGCCGCCGCCCCACCGCCGCCCACGCCATGAGCGACGCCGTGATCCCGTGGACCGCGATGACCACGCGCGGCCCGTCCCCGAACGTGGCGATGCGCAGCCCGCCGACCTCGTCCACCCTCATGAGTCCATCCTCATGAACCGGATCCTAGAGACAGACCTCCCGGAAGGGCACGTCCGGGACGTGCCGGCCCGGCTCGGCCGGTCGCGGGCCCCGGCCGTCTTCGCGGTCTCGGCAGCGTCGAACCGGAGGTCATGACCGCTATGCGGAGGTTGCGGATAAATTACCCGGTATGCGGATCACCGTTATCGAGCACGAGGCCGAGGCCGGGCTCGGCTACCTGTCCGGATGGCTCGGCCCGGTCTGTGACGTCGTCCGGCCGTACCGGGGCGAGCAGGTGCCCGAACGGGCCGCCGACGGACTCGTCGTGCTCGGCGGCGAGGCCGCCGCGTGGGAGGACGAGCGCTGCCCCTGGCTGCCCGCGACCCGCGAGCTGCTGCGCCGCTCCGTCCTCGACGGCACGCCCACGCTCGGCGTCTGCCTCGGGGCGCAGCTCATGACGATGGCCTGCGGCGGCGCCGTCGAACGGGGCGGCGACGGGCTGGAGGTGGGGCTGTGCGAGGTGACCGCGCTGCCCGAGGCCGCCTCCGACCGGCTGCTGGCGGGGATCGGCACGGCGGTGGCGATCCAGTACCACCAGGACGTGATGGCGCGGCTGCCGGAGGGCGCGGTGCCGCTGATGACCGGCGTCCCGTACCCCAACCAGGCGTACCGGCTGGGGGAGAGCGCCTGGGCGGTGCAATTCCACCCGGAGGCCACGCCCGGCATCTTCGCGTCGTGGGCGGCCGGCTCCACCCTGGAACGGGCGGAGGAGCTGGTCTCGGCGGTACGGGGGGCCGAGGACAAGCTGGTGTCCACCTGGCGTCCTGTGGCCGAGGCGTTCGCGTCCGTCGTCAGAGGCGACTGAGCACAGGGCGTCAGGGCGGCTGGGCGGGGATCGTCGGAGGCGGCTGAGCGCAGGTCGTCAGGACCGGTTGGGCGCGCGTCCTCGCGAGCAGGGCCGCCGGCGGTCGCCCCGGGTCGGTGCCGGCCGCGGGTCAGTACCAGCGGTCGCGCGGCGCGCCGGCACGTGGAGTGTTCCGGCGGCGCCGGGTGAGGGCGTGGGCCGCCGTGTGGACGCCCGCCAGCAGCAGCGGGACGGCCGCCACCGCGCCCGCCGTGAGCGCGCCCCCGCGGGGAGCCTCCACCCCGGCCGCGCGCAGCCGCCGACGCGCCCACACGGTGAACGGGATGACGACGAGCGGCGAGGTCACCACGCCGGGCGTGTAGCCGCCGGTGAGCGCCGCCTGCGCCACGTGGGCGACCCCGTGCAGCCCGAACGCCGCCAGCGCCATTTGGAAGGCCGGGCTCCGCCCGCCCGTGCGCGCGCCCGCGGCCGACAGGGCCGCCACGGCTCCGCCCATGAGGCCGATCGCCACGGTGGCGTGCGCCCGCGACACGTCCAGCCGCTCCCACGGGACGCCGGGGAAGCGCCGCTCCAGCCGGGGGCGGGCCCGCCGCGCCCATCCGGGCATCGTGGCGAGTTCCTCGGCGTCGTGCAGGGCCCAGGCGGCCAGCAGCCCCCAGGTCACCGCCGCCGGAACCCCGCCCGTGCCCGCGTCGCCGGCTCCCGAGTGAGCCTCCATCGCAGCCTCCCTCACCCAAACACAACGCAACGTTGCGTTGCACTTTATGCCGGTCACGGGAGGGCCTGTCAAGATGGAGGGGTGCCGAGGATCGAGTCCACCGCCGCCAGGCTCGCCAAGCTCGGGTTCGCCGACGGGGCGACCGCCGCGCGGCTCGTCGAGCAGGCCGGAGGCGAGCTGGACGACCTGCTCGACGGGCTGGTCGACGTCGCCGACCCCGATCTGGCGCTGCTGTCGCTGACCCGGCTGGCCGAGCGCGCCCCCGAGGCGATCGGCGCGCTGCGGGCCGACGAGCGGCTGCGCGAGCACGCCCTGGCCGTGCTCGGCGTGAGCGCCGCCCTGGGCGACCACCTCGTCCGCCACCCCGGCCACCTCGGCCTGCTGGCCGCCGCCGACCCGGAC
>NZ_JBFAIA010000266.1:0-8087 GCF_040654455.1 Nonomuraea sp. NPDC050691 | reverse complement strand
GGCGGCGGCGAGGCGGCGCAGCGACGCGCCGCGCGCCCGGGCGAGCGCCAGGGCGGTGTCCGCGCGTTCCGACAGCAGCCGTACGGCCAGCACGATCACACCGGCGGCCACGGCCAGCAGCCCGCCGAGGACCAGGATCGTCACGGTCCGCGCCGTGCCCTGGGCGGTGAGGAACCTGTCGAGCAGGCCGGGCAGCCCCGTCACGAACCGGTAGCGGCCGGCGGAGGTCCCCGGCTCCACGGTCACGGTCCGCCCGTAGTCGGCGATGGCCTCCTTGACGTCGGCGGCGCCGAGCGAGGTGGGCGCGGCCGGGTCCAGCCCGAGCACCCAGGTGTAGACGAGGTTGCGGTCGTCGCCGTCGAGCCGGGCCAGGCCCGCCGCCGAGATGAGGGCGGTCGCGCGCCGTTCCATCTCCAGCTTGCCGGGCGGCTGCGTCTCGATGACCCGGACGACGTCGTCGTGGTGGGTCCAGTAGCGGTCGGCCGGGTCCACGGCCGCGAACACGCCGACGACCTTGACGGCCGCGTAGTCGCTCTCGCCGAGGATCTGCGTGGTGCCGATCTTCAGCCCCATCTTGGCGCGGGCGTCCTCGGAGACGCCGACCTCGAACACGGGAACGGTCTCCCGCTCGTACGTCATGGAGCCCGCGGCGCCGGGCGGGCGGCCCTCGGTCCAGCGCACCCTCCGGTCGGCGTCGGACAGCCAGCCGACGTTGAGGTAGCGCATGCCGCTGGAGCCGTGGACCGGCGTGTCGTACGTGGTGGCGCTCATGTGGCTGGTGCCCCGGCCGGGGGGCAGGACGAGCGGCCGCAGCGGCGGGGGCAGCAGTGCGCGCAGCCGCGCGTCGCCGTCGGCGAACTGGGCGGGGTCGCGCAGGCTGTACTCCGCCCGGGGCGGCTCCACCTGCGCCAGCAGGTCGGTCTGGAGCGCCGGCGCGCCGCGCAGCGCCGCGTGCAGGGCGTCGTCGAAGGACGCCTGCAGGGCGCGCGGCAGCCCGCCGACGAGCAGGCACGCGCTCAGCGTGAGGACGCCGAGCAGCACCACCGGACCGAGATGGACGCGCGCCGGGACCAACGACCTCACTGGAGCTCCCCGAGGCGGGCGCCGTGCCCGCGCACGGTGCGCGCGAGCCCGGCGACGATGACGAACAGCAGGGCCGTCACGAGCGCCAGCATGCCGGCGGTCGCGGCCCACGGGACGTCGAGCACGACGTCCGGCGTGACCGCCGACGCCTGCCCGGTGAGCACGACGTGCGGCACGACCAGCACGCCCATGACGGCGGCGAGCGCGGTGCCCGCGACCAGCGACAGCCCGACGACGAACGCCTGCTCGACGGCCAGCAGCCCGAGCATCTGCCGCGAGCTGACCCCGAGGGCCCGCAGGACGGCGAACTCCGCCGCCCGCTCCCGGGCCGCGACCGTGGCGTTGACGAGGAACCCGAGCACCGCGAACACCAGCGCCGCGACGAAGCCGAGGATCAGCGCGCCCTGCAGGCCGCCCGCGAGAGGGTCGTCACGCAGCGCGGCGGTCACCTCTCGCCGGTCCACCGCGCTCACGTCCCACTCGGGGCGGCGGTCGAGGGCGGCGCGGGCGGGCCCGGTGTCGCCGTCGCGCACGGCCAGCCACCATTCGGTCGCGGGCCTCGGCTGCCGGCCCGCCGCCAGCGCGCGGGCCTGGAGCGCGCCCCAGTCGGCGAGGACGGCCTGCTGGTCGCCGGCCGTCGTGGGCATCCCCTCGACGATTCCCGCCACCTCCACCTCGACCACGTCCCGGTCCAGCGTGACGCGCCCGATCTGCCCGGTCCGCAGCTTCAGCGACTCGGCGAGCCCGGCGGTGAGCACCACGGGCAGTGCCTCCTGCGCCGGCGCCCGGCCCGGGGTGAGGACGACCGGCCGCGCTGCCGTGACCTTCAGGGGCTCGGCCCCCGGCATGCCGACCGGCCGGTCCCCGGCGATCAGGCCGGTCAGCGTCACCTCGGCGGTGCCGTCCGCGACCGGCCCCACGATGACGCCGCGGACG
The DNA here is from genome assembly GCF_040654455.1 of Nonomuraea sp. NPDC050691. Classification (NCBI taxonomy): domain Bacteria; kingdom Bacillati; phylum Actinomycetota; class Actinomycetes; order Streptosporangiales; family Streptosporangiaceae; genus Nonomuraea; species Nonomuraea sp. NPDC050691. Next base: position 6,068 of record NZ_JBFAIA010000266.1, on the reverse strand, counting down.
CGCAGCGGGTAGGAGATCTTTCCGCCGCGGCCGGCCAGCCCGCCCAGGGACGCCTCCAGCCGGTTGGCGCCGGCCTTCAGGGTCCCGAGCGGGAGCTCCCGCCACACGCCGAGCGCGTCGGAGACGGTCAGCCGCAGCGGCGCCGCGGCGTCGGAGCGGACCTCGACGGCGAGCGTGGCCGGCCGGCCGGGGATCTCCAGCCCCCCGGAGCCCGGCCCGGCGGGGCGCAGGGCGCGCGACAGCTCACCCGTACCGCGGTCCGACAGGTCGGGGCGCAGCCGGAACAGCTCGGCCAGCCGTGCGGCGTCGAGCCCCAGCAGGACCGCGTCGCCGCCGCCGAACTCCGCCTGTCCCCGGAACGCGGGGGAGATCGCCGTGACGCCCGGCAGCGCGGCGAACGCCGTCCCGCGGCCGAGCGCCCCCAGTTCCGGCCCGTCGGGCGGACCGGACAGCCGCAGGTCGGCGCCCGCCCGGTGGTCCGCCTGGTCCTGCTGGGAGGTGCGCCAGGTGGCCGCCGTGGCCATCGACATGATGCCGATCGCGACGGCCATGGTCAGCAGCAGCACGGGGCCGGAGTACCGCAGCGGGCGCCTGCTCACCTGCCAGGCGCCGAGCGCCGGGGCGAGCGAGCGGCGGCGGGCGGTCAGCCGCTCGGCGAGCCGGGAGATCCGCGGCACCAGCCGTAGCCCGAGCATGCCGCCCGTGAGCAGCGCCAGCGCGGGCCCGGAGACGATCAGCGGGTCGATGCCCAGCTCGCCGCCGGCCGTGGCGGTGACGGGCGCGCCGTAGCGGCGTAGCTGCCAGATGGCCAGCGCCGCCACCACGAGCAGCGCGACGTCGGCGCCCGCCCGCTCGACCAGGCCGCGCCCGCCGCGCCCGCGCGCCGCCTGCTCCTCCACGTACGTGCGGCGGGCGCCGGCCAGCGCGGGCAGGACGAGCAGCACCGCCGAGGCCAGCGCCACGCCCGTGGACACGAGGAACGTGCCCAGGTCGGCCCGCGGCGCCAGCCGCACGCCCGAGGCGGCGATCCACGGCAGCGACCCGATGAGCGACAGCAACGGCGGCGCCAGGAACGGCGCGACGAGCGCGCACGGCAACGCCACCAGCAGCGCCTCGCCGGCCGCCAGCGCGGCCAGCCGCGGCGTCCCCGCGCCGCGCGAGCGCAGCAGCGCGACCTCCATCCTGCGGTGGTCGGCCAGCAGCCGCGCGGTGAGCATGAGCGCGTACGCGGCGAGCAGCAGAAGCTGGAGCACCGGGATGAGCATGGTGGAGCGGGCGACCAGCGCGGCCGTGCCGAGCTGGGTCAGCAGCTCCGGCAGGCGGCTGGCGGCGACGCAGGAGCCGCAGCCGCCGTCCTGGAGGGCCTGGCGCAGCCCCGCCACGCGCGCGGCGAACGGCCGCAGCGCGTCCGGCGTGATGCCGCGCAGGTCGGGGACCGCGGTCCAGGTGGTGTTCACGTTGGTGGCGAAGCGCGCGAGGAAGGTCTCGCGCGGCACCATGAGCGGGCCGTACGTGGTGAAGTCGCCGCTCTCCACGCCCCGGCTGAGCAACTGCTCGCCGGCCCAGCGGTCGCCGAACGGGTCGTCGAGCTGGAAGACGCCGGTCAGGCGCACCCGTACCGTCCGGTGGTCGAGGCGTCCCTGGGTCGTGAACTCCTGCCCGGCCTCCCACCCGGCCGCCGACGCCGCCGAGAGGGACACGGCGGCCTCGACCACGGGTGTCCCGGCGGGGGCGGGGCGCGGCCAGGAGCCCGTCACCAGCCTGGCGTGCCGGTCCAGGGCGTCGTAGGAGCCGAACCTGAGCAGTCCGGGCCGCTCGCGGCGCTCCTGGCCGGGCAGCACGTACGAGTCGGAGCGGAACGCGGTCGTGATCGTGAGCGGGGCCCCGGCGTAGGCGGCGCCGATCCGCTCGCGCACGGTCGCGTCCAGCCGGGGGAACGTCTCGGCCGTCACGGGGGTGGAGACGGTCGCGGCCACCTGGCGCAGCGACGCGGTCTCCATCGCCCGCCGCACGCCCGCCTCGGCCGTGGACGTGGCGTACATGGTGAGCGACACCAACGTGGTCGTCGCCAGGAGGATCGACCCGAATGCCGCAAGCAGCAGCAACGGCTCGCTGAGCGCGCGCCTGAGCACCCACGGCCCCCGCACCGTGCCCCCTTCCGCCGGTCCTCAGAGAACTTTGGGGAACGGCCAGGGGCAGGGCAAGCGATCTTGGCAACGGTGACGGAGCCGATACGGCTCGGCGATACCGATGTGATATCGAAACTGTGACACAAGCCGGCTGGACATCGCCGTCACCGGCAGATATCGGGCGCGGGAACACAAACGCCGCACTCCACGAGGAAGTGCGGCGCCCGGAAGAGCCGTGTTACTTGGCGGCCAGCGCGGCGGCCTGCTTGGCGATCGCCGACTTGCGGTTGGCGGCCTGGTTCTTGTGGATGACGCCCTTGCTGACGGCCTTGTCCAGCTGGCGGGCGGCGACGCGCTGGAGCGCCGCGGCCTGCTCGACGTCGCCCTGCTCGGCGGCCTCGCGGAACTTGCGAACGGCCGTCTTCAGGGACGACTTGACCGCCTTGTTGCGCAGGCGAGCCTTCTCGTTCTGCTTGTTGCGCTTGATCTGGGACTTGATGTTCGCCACGAAGAAGCCTCGGTGAAAGTCTGGGTGATGGATGGGGCGCGCGGGCTCGAGAGAGGGCGCGCCACACGCAGTTGTACAGATTACCAATAACCCAGGTGGCTGCTCAAATCAACGACCTGGGGAGGCTCCGTCAATGAGCCATTCCGTAGCGTACTCCCTCCAGTCCTGCTCCGTGGCCGCGAAGTCCACGTAGAGCGCGAGCCCGAACCGCTCACGCCGGCCGTGCTCCGAAAGGGCCAGCCTGGCGGCGCGCGCCGCGTCGGCCACGCTCTCCGCCTCGTCGCTCCAGGAGACGCCGTGGTCGTGGTACGCGGGAGCGCCGATGAGCAGCAGCCGGCCCTCCGGGACCAGGTCGAGGGCCAGTTCGGCCTGGCGCGCCACGTACCCGCCGTAGAGCGGCCGCAGCGGCATGCCCGTGTCGTACGTCATGACCGCCACCTGGTCGACGCGCTCCGCGACCCGCCGGAAGTAGTCCTGTGACCAGTACTTGTCGTGGGAGATGGCGACCCGGGCGGCGGGGCGCATCAGCGGGTACGGCTCGATCTGCGGGGTGGAGGTGGACAGCAGCCGCGTCAGGGGCCGGGTGCGCGCCAGCAGGTCGAGGAACTCCTCGTCACCGCTGCCGATGGGCTCGAAGTTGTAGTGGACGCCGTCGAACCCGGCCGCCACCACCGCGCGGGCGCCCTCCAGGACGTTGGCCCGGGATCGGTCGTCGTCCAGGTCGAGGACGCCGTCCACCTTCTGGCCGAGCCAGGCGGAGACGCGGACTCCCGGGAGCGCCTCGTGCACCCAGTTCACGAAATTTCGGGCGGCGGGGTACTTGGCGGGATCAAGGCGGCCGTCGGCCTCGAACGGCCCCGAGTGGACGTACAGGTCCCTGATGCCCGTGCCCCGCAGCCGCTGCGCGAGCTCGTCCACGTCGGCCCGGGTGCGGCGGCCGTCCACCCACATGTGGCCGAGCCAGACGGCGTCGTTGCCCGTGCTCTTCGCCCAGCCTGCCGCGTCGCCGGTAAACTGAACACGGAACGCGGCGGCCAGGAGGCCGACCAGCGCGACCACGACGACCAAGGCAAGCGCGACCAGGCGCAGGCCGCGGCGGATGACGGTTCGGGGGATCACCCGGGCATGTCACCATGAAAGACGCTTGACCTCAACCCTGTCGAAACGGACTTCGGTGCGCACTCAGCCTGGCCAGACCGACCCCGCGTTGATCCGCAACTTCTGCATCATCGCGCACATCGACCATGGCAAGTCGACCCTTGCCGACCGGATGCTGCAGATCACCGGCGTGGTCGACGACCGGTCCATGCGCGCCCAGTACCTCGACCGGATGGACATCGAGCGCGAACGCGGCATCACGATCAAGTCCCAGGCCGTGCGGCTGCCGTGGGACGGCCACGTGCTCAACATGATCGACACGCCCGGCCACGTCGACTTCACCTACGAGGTCTCGCGCTCGCTCCAGGCGTGCGAGGGCGCGATCCTGCTGGTCGACGCCGCGCAGGGCATCGAGGCGCAGACCCTGGCCAACCTCTACCTGGCCATGAACAACGACCTGCACATCATCCCGGTGCTCAACAAGATCGACCTGCCCGCCGCGCAGCCCGAGAAGTTCGCCGAGGAGCTCGCCGGCCTCATCGGCTGCGAGCCGTCCGACGTGCTGCGCGTGTCCGGCAAGACCGGCGAGGGCGTGCGCGAGCTGCTCGACCACGTGGTCGCCTCCGTGCCCGCGCCGGTGGGCAACGCCGACGCCGCGGCCCGCGCCCTGATCTTCGACTCGGTGTACGACACCTACCGCGGCGTCGTCACCTACGTCCGAGTGATCGACGGCCATCTGAGCAAGCGCGAGCGCATCCTCATGATGTCCACCAGCGCCACCCACGAGACGCTGGAGATCGGCGTCATCTCGCCCGAGCCCAAGCCCGCCGAGCGCGGCCTGGGCGTCGGCGAGGTGGGCTACCTCATCACCGGCGTGAAGGACGTCCGCCAGTCGCGCGTCGGTGACACCGTCACCTCGGCCGTCAAGCCGGCCGCCGAGATGCTGGCCGGCTACGAGCACCCCAAGCCCATGGTGTTCTCCGGCCTCTACCCGATCGACGGCGACGAGTACCCCGAGCTGCGCGAGGCCCTCGACAAGCTCCAGCTCAACGACGCCGCGCTGGTCTACGAGCCCGAGACCTCGGCCGCGCTCGGCTTCGGCTTCCGCGTCGGCTTCCTCGGCCTGCTGCACATGGAGATCGTGCGCGAGCGGCTGGAGCGCGAGTTCGGCCTGTCGCTGATCTCGACCGCGCCCAACGTCGTCTACCGCGTGGTCATGGAGGACGGCTCCGAGCTCACGGTCACCAACCCGTCGGAGTTCCCGACCGGCGGCAAGATCGCGCAGGTCTTCGAGCCGGTCACCAAGTCCACGATCCTGGCCCCGGCCGAGTTCATCGGCGCGATCATGGAGATCTGCCAGGGACGGCGCGGGCAGCTCCAGGGCATGGACTACCTGTCGGAGGACCGTGTCGAGATCCGCTACACGCTGCCGCTCGGCGAGATCATCTTCGACTTCTTCGACCAGCTGAAGTCCCGCACCCGCGGCTACGCCTCGCTCGACTACGAGCCCGCCGGCGAGGCCGAGGCCGACCTGGTCAAGGTCGACATCCTGCTGCAGGGCGAGCCGGTCGACGCCTTCAGCGCGATCGTGCACAAGGACAAGGCGTACGCCTACGGGGTCGACATGGCCAAGAAGCTGCGCGAGCTGATCCCGAGGCAGCAGTTCGAGGTGCCGATCCAGGCGGCCATCGGCGCCCGCGTCATCGCCCGCGAGAACATCCGCGCCATACGCAAGGACGTCCTCGCCAAGTGCTACGGCGGTGACATCTCCCGTAAGCGGAAGCTGCTGGAGAAGCAGAAGGAAGGCAAGAAGCGCATGAAGATGGTCGGCCGGGTGGAGGTGCCGCAGGAGGCGTTCGTCGCCGCCCTGTCCACCGACTCCAGCGCCGACAAGTCCAAGCGCTAGCCTCCTCCGGCGTCCCGCTGTCCCGGCCCATGTGAGGGGGCGGCCGGGGGGTCCGGCTCCTCCGGCGTCCGCGGCTTTCCGGACCCCCGGAGGAGACTCACGCGGCGTTCGTGGCCCTTCGTGCTCTCAGCAGGTAGGCGGCGAGCGTCGCCGCGGCAGCGACGGCCTGGACGGCCAGTGGCCCGGCGAGGTCGTCCGGCGGCGTCAGAAGGGCGACGACCGCCGGCAGGCAGCCCACCAGGGCCACGTCGGCGCCCGTCAGCCCCCAGAACAGCGGCCCCGTGGGGATGGCGCCGCCCGGGGTGTCGATGACGGGCATGGAGTGGTCCACCGGCCGCCGGCGCGCCATCCGCAGTGCTCCCGCCGCCACCGCCGGCGCGATCGCCGGACCGAACGCCCACCACGCCCCGGCCGGCAGCGCGCCGAC
>NZ_JBFAIA010000265.1:0-8104 GCF_040654455.1 Nonomuraea sp. NPDC050691 | reverse complement strand
TGGAAGAGCCCGTCGTCGTAGAGATGCTCGGCCATCGCGGAGGTGACGGCGGCGGTGGGGCGCGGCAGCCCTGCTGGGCGGGCTGACGGCCTGCGCGCTCGTCATCGAGAACGCGGTGGAGCAGTGGTCGGTGCTGCTGCTGGAGGACCACCGGGCCGCCTCGGCGCTGGCCGCGAGCGCGGCCCCGGCCGTGTACATGGGGGCGCAGACCGTGGGGCGCCTGGCCGCGCAGGCGCTGCCCGGCCTGTCGCCACGCGTCCTCTACCTCGTCGCCGGCCTGGGCGGGGGAGCGGGGATCGCCCTCGCCGGCTGGGGCGGACCGTCGGGGGCCGTGCCGGTCTCACTGGCCGGGTTCGCCCTCACCGGGCTCGCCCTGGGGCCCCTGGTGCCGGCCGTCCTGAGCCGGGCCGCGGCCGACGACCCGAGCGGGGCGCTCGTGTCGGGCGTCTCCGTCGTGTCGTACACCGCGTTCGTGATCAGCCCGCCGCTCGTGGCGGGGCTCGCGGCCTGGCTCGGCCTGCCGGCCGCCCTCTCGGCCCTCGCCCTGCTCGGGCTCCCCCTGCTGGCCCGCGCGCTCGTCCCACGCTGAGGGAATATGGCGGTCCGTTGGGGCAAGGGTGGCACGCGGCGGGGTATGTCCCTGCGGCGTACCGGTGACAGCGCGAGGGGGAACACCATGGCCGTCTGCGAGACCTGTGGCAACGACTACGACATGGCCTTCGAGGTCCACGCCCAGGGAGCCGTGCACACCTTCGACTCCTTCCAGTGCGCGATCCACGCCATGGCGCCCATCTGCGAGCACTGCGGGGCCCGCGTCATCGGGCACGGCGTCCAGGCGGGCGAGCACTGGTACTGCTGCGCCCACTGCGCCCGCCAGGAGGGCAGCGACGGGATCGTGGACCGGGTGATGGCCGGCATGTCCGGCTGAACGACGGCGCTCCCCGCCGGCTCATGGCGGGAACGGCCCGCGCGAGAGACACTGGACGCGTGGCCGACTTCGACGTAGCCGTCATCGAGCGCCGCAACATGATCGGCGGCGTCCGCATCAACACGGGCACGATCCCGACCAAGACCCAGCACGTCCCCGGCCCCCTCGTCGTCGTGGGTGCCGGGGTCATCGGCATCGTTGTCTCTCTTGTTCGCTCGTGTCGCGATCGCGTGAGTGGGCTCGCTGGTCGGGAGGTCTGCTCCGGTGTATGACTTCGATCTCCTTGTCCTCGGGTCCGGTCCCGGCGGACAGAAGGCGGCGATCGCCGCGGCGAAACTCGGCAAGCGGGTCGCGGTGGTCGAGAAGAAGCACATGCTCGGTGGTGTGTGCATCAACACGGGGACGATCCCGTCGAAGACGCTGCGGGAAGCGGTTCTCTACCTGACCGGTCTCAACCAGCGTGAGCTGTACGGCGCGAGCTACCGGGTGAAAGAGGAGATCACGGTCGCTGATCTCGGGATGCGCACGCAGCACGTGATCGGCCGGGAGATCCAGGTGATCCGGAGCCAACTGGGCCGCAACCATGTGACGGTCCTGCAGGGGACCGGGCGGTTCCTGGACGCGCACACCATCGGAGTCACCGGGAGCGAGGAGCGGAAGGTCACGGCCGAGAAGATCGTGATCGCCACGGGGACGTCACCGGCCCGTCCGGCCAGCGTGGAGTTCGACGACAAGGTGATCATCGACTCGGACGCGATCTTGCATCTGGACCGGGTGCCCGAGACCCTTGTCGTCGTTGGAGCCGGAGTCATCGGCATCGAGTACGCCTCGATGTTCGCGGCACTCGGCACCAAGGTGACCGTGGTGGAGCGCCGTGAGCGGATGCTGGAGTTCTGCGATCTGGAGATCGTGGAGGCGCTCAAGTACCACCTGCGCGACCTGGCGGTCACGTTCCGGTTCGGTGAGAACGTCGCCGCGGTCGAGCGGCGGCCACGAGGGGCCCTGACCGTCCTGGAAAGCGGCAAGCGGATTCCCGCCGACTGCGTGATGTACTCGGCCGGGAGGCAGGGCAAGACGGCAGAGCTGTGCCTGGAGGCGGCCGGGCTGGCCGCCGACGACCGGGGCCGGATCCAGGTCGACGAGAACTACGCCACCTCCGTCCCGCACATCTACGCGGTCGGCGACGTGATCGGCTTCCCCGCGCTCGCGGCCACCTCGATGGAACAGGGGCGACTGGCCGCCCAGCACGCGTGCGACGAACCGGTGGCGGAGATGCAGGAGCTGTCGCCGATCGGGATCTACACCATCCCGGAGATCAGCTTCGTCGGGAAGTCGGAAGATGAGTTGACCCGGGAGAAGGTCCCCTTCGAGGTGGGCATCTCGCGGTATCGGGAACTCGCCCGAGGACAGATCATCGGCGACTCGTACGGCATGCTCAAGCTGCTCGTCTCCTCCGAAGACCGGCGGCTGCTCGGTGTCCACGTGTTCGGCACGGGCGCCACCGAACTGGTTCACATCGGGCAGACCGTGATGGGCTGCGGCGGGACCATCGACTACCTGGTCAACGCGGTGTTCAACTATCCGACGCTCGCTGAGTCGTACAAGGTCGCCGCCCTTGACGCCATGAACAAGATGCGAGTGATCGCGCGGCTGACAGCTGAGATGTGACCTCTGATCGCGATCTCGGTGGTCTGAAAGGCTGGCCGTGCCACACGGACCTTCTCCCGACTGGAACCTGGTCGCCCCTCAGCGCTGGAGTAGAGGCCGGGGAAGCCGTGCTCCTCGCCGTCCCGCGCCACGCACCTTTCTAAGGCGATAAATAAGGAAATATCCCTACGTCTCGGGTCCGTGTCGGCCGCTACGCTCCTCAGGGTTCACCGACTGGAGGCAAGGGTGCAGATCAAGGGCGCGGGACGGTGGCTGCCCGCCTTCCTGGTGCTGGCGGCCATCTGGGGCAACAGCTTCTTCTTCATCAAGGTCGCCGTGGGCGTGCTGCAGCCGCTCCAGGTGTCGTTCGCGCGGATGGTCCTGGGCGCCGCCGCGCTGCTCGCGGTGGTCGCCGTGAGCCGCAGGAGCCTGCCGCGCGACCCGCGCCTCTGGGGTCACTTCCAGGTCGCGTCCGTGGTGCTCACGACCGTCCCGTTCACCCTCTTCGCGTACGGCGAGCAGTACGTCTCCTCGGTGGTCGCGTCGATCTGGAACGCCACGACGCCGCTGTGCACCCTCGCCTTCACGCTGTTGCTGCGCGCCGAGCGGCCCACGGCGGGCCGGGTGGCGGGGCTCGGCCTCGGGTTCGCCGGGGTCATGATCGTGCTGGGCGTGTGGCAGCCGATGGCGGGCGGCCAGCTCGCGGGCAGCCTGGCCTGCTTCGGCGCCGCGGTGTGCTATGGCGTCGGCGCCGCCTACATGGGCCGCTACATCACCGGACGCCGCTCGGAACCGCCCGTGGTGCTCGCGGCCGGCCAGCTCCTCAGTGGCGCGGTGCAGCTCGGCGTGATCACGCTGGTGGCCGGCGTGCCGCTGGTGGACACCTCCGCCCCGGCCCGGGTCTGGTGGAGCCTGCTCGCGCTGGGCTGCCTCGGCACGGGTCTCGCGTACCTGCTGCTGTACCGGGTGCAGGGCCAGGCGGGGGTCACGACGACCTCGACGGTGACGTACCTGATGCCGGTGTTCGCGGCGGCGTCCGGCGTGGTGGTGCTGGGGGAGAGGCTGAGCTGGAACCAGCCCGTGGGCGCCCTGGTCATCCTCGCGGCCATCGCCCTCAGCCAGGGAGCCGCCCGCCTCACCCGCCAACGCCCCGCCGTGCCGGCGGGCTGAACGGCGCCGCGGGACGGTCACTCGTCGGGCTGGCCCCGGCGGGCTCGGGGCGGGGGCTTCTTGCGGCCCGCGACCAGGGTGTCGCCAGGCGCGGTGGACGTCGCGGGCTCGTCGGCCGGTGCCGGCTCGGAGGCCGGGCGGCGTGGGCGCGGATGGGGCGCGGTGTCCTGCTGGTCGCCCTTCTCCGCGTCCGTACGGGCCCGGGCGCGCGCCGCCGGCGCCGGTCCGGTGCGCGGCGCGGCGGAGGCCGTTCCCTGCTCGCCGGAAGCGCCGGAAGCGCCGGAAGCGCCGGAAGCCTGGGCGCCGGAAGCCGTGCCGGGCGGCCGGGCGGTGTCCGTATCGCGGGCGGCGGTGTCCGTGGCGGCGTCGGGGTCGCGCAGTGAGGCGATGACCCGGTCGGCCTCCGTGTCGGCCGCGAACTCGCTGGCCGCCTCCGACTCCCGCCGCCGGATCACCACCATGTGGTCCACCGACACCCGGCCGGCCCCCACGACGGCCAGCAGCAGCGCGGCCACCCCGAGCAGGACCAGCTCGTTCACGGTGATGGGGTTGAGCGGCGGCGCCACCAGGAACACGGCCAGCGCCTCGGCGAACAGCGCCAGCCCCGTCAGCGCCACCAGCAGCCCGGCGATGAGCAGCGCCCCGCCGATCAGCTCGGCGAGCATGGTGACGGTGGCCCAGGCCCGCGGCGCGGGGGCGCCCTGCTGGGCGAAGTGCATGCCGGTGGTCTTCAGGCCGTCCTCGAGCTTGTGCCAGCCGTTGGCGAAGAAGATGCCGCCGACCCCTAATCGGGCGACGAGCGCGGCAAGATCATGGAGGGCCTGTCTCACGGTAGTTGTGTGCCCGGAGCGGGACATCGCACACCTCAATCACGGCGCAGCAGCATGGCCACGGCTACGGCGGTCAGGCTGAGCAGGACGATGCTCACCACGACGGTGGTGTGCAGGGCGTTGACGAAGGCCCACCGGGCGGCCGTGAGCAGCGCGTCGCCCGCGCTGCCGCCGACCTGCTGGGCCACGTGGGCGGCGCCGGCCAGGGACTGCCGGGCCTGGTCCATGCCCGCGCCGGGAACGCCGGGCACGGACGGCAGGCCCGGCGCGTACACGATGGTGGTGATCGTGCCGAGGACGGCCACGCCGAGCCCGGCGCCGAGCTCGTAGGCGGTCTCCTCGATGGCGGCGGCGCCGCCCGCCCGCGCCTCGGACACCGACGACATGATCGTGTCGGACGCGGCCAGCAGCGCCACCTGGACGCCGAACCCGATGCCGACGAAGCAGACGCCGAGCATGACGGGATGACTCTCGACGCCCCAGCTCAGGGTGGGGGTGAGGGAGAGGGCGACGAGCCCGAGCCCGCCGCTCATGGTGGCGCGCATGCCGACGCGCGGCAGGATGTGCGCCGCGGCGAGCCCGCCGGCGATGGCCGACAGCACCAACGGCAGCATCCGGACCGCCGCCTGGGGCGGCGGGTCGCCGAGGACGAGCTGGAGGTACTGGGCCAGCATGAGCTGGAGCCCCACGAGGGCGAACACGCCCAGCAGCACCCCGGCCACGCCGGTGGTGAACGCCCGGCTGCGGAACAGGCCGAGGTCGAGCAGAGGCGCCGCCAGCCGCGACTGCCGCCGGACGAACCACACCAGCAGCGCCACCCCGGCCAGGAAGACGGCCACGGACGCGCCGAACGGCATGAGGCTGCCCGAGCCCGCCTCCTTCAGGCCGAACGCTAGCGCCAGGATGCCCAGCACGGACAGGACGGCACTCAGCCCGTCCCACGGCCTGCTCTCGTCCCGGCGCGAGTCGGGCAGCAGCCTGGCCGCGGCGGGCAGCAGCACCATCAGGATCGGCACGTTGATGAGGAAGACGGCGCCCCACCACACGCTCACGAGCAGCCCGCCGATCAACGGGCCCACGGCGGCTCCGGCGGCGGCGACCGCGCTCCAGATGCCGAGCGCGACGGCGCGTTCGCGGCGGTCGGTGAAGACCTGGCGGATCAGCGACAGCGTGGCCGGCATGATCATGGCGCCGCCGACGCCGAGCAGCGCCCGCGCCAGGATGAGGAAGAGCGGGGTGGGGGAGAAGGCGGCGGCGGCCGAGGCGATCCCGAACAGCACGTAGCCGCCCAGGACCAGCTGTTTACGGCCGTAGCGGTCGCCCAGCGTGCCGAACATGATCAGCAGCGGCGCGACGACCAGCGAGTAGACGTCGATGATCCACAGGAGCTGGACGGCCGACGGCTCCAGCGACGCGGTGAGGGCCGGCACGGCGATGTGCAGGACCGTGGCGTCGACGGTGATGAGGAGGAGGCTCAGGCAGAGCAGCAGGAGGATCGCCCAGCGGCTGTCGGGGTGTCGCCGAGCCCCACGCCGTACGAGGGGTGCGGCCTGTGTGACGGTCATGGACCTCCTTGCCGGCCGATCCGTCCACAACGGGCCCGCGCGTGCCTGTGGTCGCTGTGAGTGCGGGGAGCCTCGCCGAGACGCTGCCTGTCGAGACGCTGCTTGTGGAAACGCTGCCTTCGGGCTCCTCCGCTCCAGCTTGCGTGGCAGCTTAGGCCATGGCTTGCGCTTGGTATAGCGGTATCGACGCATCGAAGGCCCTCACGCGTACCTCTCTAGAGAGATACAGCCCTATGTCGCGACCTGTTCAACTTTCATCGAACGGCCGATCATGAGCTGGTGGGGACGGACGGAAATCATAGCAAAAACCACGACCAAAACTATGAAAAAGCCGACAAATCCCCCCGCGAATGGTGCGACGAAGCCATCACCCGCCTCCACGCCGGCCGCCCCGAGGAGGCGCTGAACGCCGCCCACCGCGCCGCCGAGGCGGCCGGGCGCGACGACCACGGAGAGGCTGCGGCCGCGGGCGAGTGGGCGCACCGGCTGGTGAGCCTGGCCCTCGAACGGCTCGGCCGCGACGCCGAGGCCCTCGCCCCCGCACGCGAGGCGGTACGGCTCTCGCCCGGCTCCTGGCCGGCCCGGGTACGCCTGGCCGCCGCGCTGTCGCGCCTGCCGGGGCACGCGGACGAGGCCGCCGTACAGGCGGGGCTGGCCCGGTCGTTCGCCCCGGAGCAGCCGGCGGTGCACGTCCTGGAGGGGGATCTCGCCCTGCTGCGCGGCGACCACGCAGACGCGGGCGCGGCCTACCGGACCGCCCTCGCCCCGCACCCGGCCGCCGCGCTTCCGGAGGTCTCCGGCCCGTCCGCCGTCCCCATGCCGCCTCAGGATTCCGGTGACTCCCGCGACTCCGGCGACCCCCGCGACTCCGGCGATGTCGGCGATTCCGGCGCGGACGAAGGGGAGGCGGCGCGGGTGCGGGCGCGCGTCAACCTGGGGCTGGCGTTGCTGCGCTGGGACCGGCCCCGGGCCCATCACGACCCGTCCTGGCCGGTGGACCCCCGCGAGACCGGCCGGGCGAGGCGCGCCCTGGAGGTGTGGGCGCGGCAGGCCCGGCTGCTGGTCGCGGTGGCCACGCTCGGGGTCGCCGTGGCCGCGTACACCGCCGGCCTCGCCTTCCAGGCGGAGCTGGGCGGCCTGGCCGCGCTGGGGCTGCTGGCCGTCCTCACCGCGCGGCAGGCCCGCCGGGTACGGGTGTGGCCGCGCGTGCCCGCCATGCTGGGGCGCGACCCGTGGCTCGGCACGGAGGTGGTGTCGGCCGCCGTGTCGGTCGCCGCGTACGCCGCCTGGCTCGCCCTGACCGCCCTCCCGGGCGTGCCGCCGCGGCTCGACCCGGTGTGGGCCGGGCTCGCGGCGATCGCGGTGCTCGGCTGGCCGGCGCACGCCGCCCTGCGCGCCCTGGCCGGGACGTGGCGCGGCCGTCCGGTCCGGGCCCTGGAGCAGTTCGCCGCCGCGGACGGTGGGCGGACGGCGCGTGGGAAGGCCGAGGACCGTGGGCGGACGGCGCGCAGGAAGGCCGAGGAGGGGGAGCGGACGGCGCGCCGGAACGCCGGGGTGACCCTGTGGATCCTCGCCGGCCGCACCTGGTCGGTGCTGGTGCCGCTGGTCCTCGGCGCCCTGGCCGTCGAGCCGAGGGCCGCGCTGGCCGCGGCCGCCGTGCCGTACCCGCTGCTGCGCTGCTACCGGCGGGTCCGCCACCGCGAGGACGGGTGGCTGCGCGCGGCGGTCGTCCTCCTCGCCGTCGCGGCGGCCGGATGCGCGGCGGGCGCCCTGCTCGGCTGGACCGCCCGCGGCGGCCTTCCCGGTGGGGTGCCGGGCAAAGGTGCAAACGGCAAAGTGTGGAACCCGAAAAATTCAGACGGCCGCTATTCCGGTTACATCACGCTGCGCCAGGCTTTGACCGCTTCGAAAAACATGGTGTCCATCCGCATCCTGATGTCTATCGGCATCGGCTACGCGCAACA
>NZ_JBFAIA010000264.1:0-8152 GCF_040654455.1 Nonomuraea sp. NPDC050691 | reverse complement strand
CGCGGCGTCGCCGGCCCGCAGCGCGCGGACGGCCGCCCCCGCGACCTCCGGGTCCAGGCCGTTGGAGGCGGGCACGGACCGGGTCTGCCCCGGGCCCTCGGAGCGCCGGCCGTCCAGCCGGGAGACGATCACGTCGCCGTCGAGCGACTCGGCGACGGGCGCGTACCCCATGGCGCGCAGCGAGTCGATCAGCGCCGCCCGCGAGGTGCGCGAGGCGATGACGGTCGGCGCGAGCCGGCGCAGCCGCAGCGAGGCGGAGCGGCGGTCGGCGGTGATCTGGTCGAGCAGCGCCGGGTCGTCGCAGCGGACGTACGCGCTGGCCGAGCCGACCCGGATGCGGCCGTGGCGCCGCGCCACGTCGGCGACCAGGTACGACAGCGCCTGCGGGACCGGCGTCGCGGAGTGGTGCTCCAGGGCGGCGAGCAGCTCGTCGGCGCCCTGCCCGGCGTCGAGCGCGCGCCGGACCGAGGCGTCGCTGAACCGGTAGACGGTCGCCCCGCCCTTGGACTCGACGTCGGCGGCGAGCGTCATCCAGCGGTTGAGCTCGCTGGTCAGCGGGCCGGGCGCGACGGCGGTGAGGTCGGCCTGGAGCAGGACGTGGTCGACGGGCTCGGGCAGCAGCGGCGCGAGCACGGCGGCGGGATCCCCGGCCGCCGCGGCCTTCGCCGTCCGTTTCGGCGCCGACGTCTTCCCCGAGCCGGCTCCACTTCCCGTACCGGTCTCGCCCCCCATGCCGGCCAGCAGGGCGCGGCCGTGTCCGGACAGCACGCCGAGACCGGTCACACCCACCTGCTCGGCCTCACGCAGCGCGAACTCGACGAGCTGCTCCCGCAGAGGTCCCCTGCGGCGCGGCTGCTCCCAGGCCATCCGGTCGAGCACCGACGCGCGGGACGGCGCGAGGCCGGGCGCCGAGGCGAGCACGCCGAGCGCCGCCAGCCGCACCACCGGCGCGGCCGTCCTGCGCAGATCGGGGTGGAGGGCGTTGAGCGGCCGGTCGCGCTCATCCCGCTCACCGACCAGCCCTGGTACGCGGTCCATGTGCAGCCAGGTGAGCGCGAGCGTCACCCACCGGTCGGCCGTCGACCGGACCCGCCACAGGTCGTAGCCGGTGGTCGGCAGCCATTCGCCGTCGACGCCGCCGCCCTGGGCGACGAGCCCGGCCGCGTACGCCACCTCCACGGCCAGCGCCGCCGCCCACTCGGGCACGTCCAGCTCGGCCGTGACGCGCTTCATGTCGCGCACGCCGAGCCCGCCGGTGCGCAGCACGCCGGGCGGCTCGAAGCTCCAGCGCTCACACAGCTCCTCGACCACCCGGACGAACGCGAACGCCTGGCCGGCCGCGGTGCGGTCGGCCAGCTCCTGGTCGCGCGCCGTCCCCTCCAGGGCGGGCGGCGCGGCCAGCAGGTCGCGGTGGACGCGGCCGCCGCGCAGGTGCAGGCCGACCTCGCGGGGCAGCGTCACGCTCTCCTCGCCGGTGGCGGCCAGCAGCCCGCGGGCGAGCAGCTCCTCGATGGGGGAACGGGCCGCCCCGACGCGCACCTCGCGGCGGGCGTTGGGAACCCGGCCCGTCGCCGGGCCCCAGGCGAGCTGGTCGAGCGCCGCCCTGGCCTCGCCGGAGACCTCGTCGACGAGCTTGGCCGGCTCGGCGAGGGCCGCGGCCAGCCGTTCCTTGCCCGTGCCGGCGGTGCCGGGCGCGATGTCGTCGGCCATCTCGTCGAGCTGCTCGGGCGGGTGGTGCCGGAAGACCTCGGCGACGGGCGGCCCCAGCCCGGCCGGGTCGTCGAGCGCCTTGCGCACCCCGGGGGCCAGGTCGAGCGCGTCGTCGGGGCCGTACACGAGGGCGAGGTCGCGCAGCCGGTCGAGTGCGGCGCCGAGCGCCGGCTCGGGCTTCCCGTCGGCGAGCGCGCGTCCGATCAGCTCGTCCAGCGTCTTCCTGGGAGCGGGCCCGTCCTGTACGGCCAGCGTCTCGACGACGGCCAGGGTGAAGCGGTCGAGCCGGTCGAGGGCCCTGCCGATCGCCGACGGGCTGCCGGCCCGCGCGGCCAGGCCCTCCAGGTGCGCGGGGACCGGAGTGATCAGCTCGGGGCGCGCGGACACGAGCGCCCGCAACTGCTCGTCGCTGCGGGCCCTGATCCACTCGGTGAACTCCATCGATGCCATGGTATGTCCCCCTGATCGGGTCACCATGGCCGCGCCGCACGCCCGGCCGCTCAGGAGCCGAGGTAGCGCAGCACCGCCAGGACCCGGCGGCTGTACCCGATGGTGTGCGACAGCGCCAGCTTGTCGAACAGCGCATTGACGTGCTTCTCCACCGCGCTCTGCGACACGTGCAGGGACTGCGCGATCGAGGCGTTGGTCAGGCCCTGCGCCATGAGCTCCAGCACCTCGCGCTCGCGTGCGGTGAGCTGGGCCAGCGGGTCGGCGTGGCTGGTGCGCGCGAGCAACTGGCGCACCACCTCCGGGTCGAAGGCAGTGCCGCCCACGCCCACCCGCTCCAGCGCGTCCAGGAAGTCGCCGACCTGGGCCACCCGGTCCTTGAGCAGGTAGCCGACGCCGTCGATGCTGCCGCTCATCAGCTCGGTGGCGTACTTCTTCTCGACGTACTGCGACAGCACCAGCACCTTGACCTCCGGCCAGCGCCGCCGGATCTCCAGGGCGGCGCGCAGGCCCTCGTCGGTGTGGGTGGGCGGCATCCGTACGTCGACCACCACGGCCTGGGGTCTCTCGCCGGTCACCGCCTCCAGGAGCGCGCCGGCGTCGCCCACGGCGGCCAGGACGTCGTGACCTTCCTCCTTCAGCAGCCGCACCAGGCCCTCGCGCAGCAGGGCCGAGTCCTCGGCGAGCATCACGCGCACGGCAGCCCCACCTCGATCACGGTCGGCCCGCCGGGCGGGCTGGTCAAAGTGAACCGGCCGTCCAGCGCGGCCACCCGCCGCGCCAGCCCGGTCAGCCCGCCGCCGGTGGCATCGGCGCCGCCCATGCCGTCGTCCTCCACTCGCACGACGACCATGGTGCCCTCCTGACGTACGTCGATGGTGACCAGGGAGGCCCGGGAGTGCTTGGCGGCGTTCGTCACCGCCTCGCTGGCCACGAAGTAGGCGGCGGTCTCGACCGGCGCGGAGGGGCGCTCCGGCAGCTCGCAGGTCACCTTGACCGCGACCGCGGCGCGTTCGGCCACCCCGGCCAGCGCCTCGGCCAGCCCGTGCGCGTCCAGCCCCGACGGGTAGACCCGCCAGGCCACCTCGCGCAGCTCCACCAGCGCCTGCTGGGCCTGCTCGTGCAGCTGCTCCAGCAGCTCGGGGCGGCCCCGGCGGGCGCGTCCCGCGAGCATGGACAGCGCCACCAGCCGCTGCTGCACCCCGTCGTGGAGGTCACGCTCGATGCGCCGCCGCTCGGCGTCGACCACCGCCACCACCCCGGCGCGGCTCTCGGTCAGCTCGCTGATCCGCCGCCGGAGCGCCTCGGTCGGGTCGGGAGCGAGCAGGTGTACGGCCAGCCGCCGCTCCAGCGCGCCCACCCCCACCAGGCCGGACACCTCCAGGAAGAGCAGGACGGAGCCGGCCAGGAAGGCGTAGGCCAGCAGCGGCGGGGTGGGCAGCATGCCGTCCACCGCCTCGCCTCGGCCCCAGGACCAGGCCAGCGGCGCCGCCCACCTCATGCCGTACACGAGCAGCAGCACCACCAGCCCACCCAGGAGGCCGACGGGCGCCCGGGCGGCCAGAGAGCGCAGCTCACCCTCCCCGTCCCGGCCCGGGAGCTCCAGCCGCAGCCGCCGGAGTTCCAGCGTGGTCAGCCGCGCGGCCGCCGCACGCACAGCGGGACGGTCGGCGAACGGCACCGCCACCAGGACGAAGAGCAGGCCCAGAAGGGCGGTGACCGCACCAGCGGCCACCGCCCCGACGAGCCGCAGCCCCCTAACCGCCAACCGCATGCCGCCCCTTGCGCCGCTCACTCAGCCGCACACCCACGAAGAGCAGCACGGCCAGGGCCACCGCGGCGATGACCGCGTTGGTGCCCACGCCCACATAGGTCTCCACCAGCGACCAGTTCTCCCCCAGCGTCCAGCCGGCCAGCACGAAGAGGGTGTTCCAGAGCAGGCTGCCGGCCGTGGTGAGCAGCGTGAAGGTTCCCAGCGGCATGCGCTCCACCCCGGCCGGAACGGAGATCAGGCTGCGGAAGATCGGGATCATCCGGCCGAAGAACACCGTCTTGCGGCCGTGCTTGAGGAACCACGCCTCGGTCCTGGCGATGTCGGAGACCTTCAGCAGCGGGATCCGCGCGGCCAGGGCCAGCGTGCGCTCGCGGCCGAGCAGCGCGCCCACCCAGTACAGCGCCAGCGCCCCGATCACCGAACCGGCGGTGGTCCACAGCAGCACGGCCGGCAGGTTCATCTCTCCCCGGGAGGCGGTGAAACCGGCCAGCGGCAGGATCACCTCGCTGGGAAGGGGCGGGAAGAGGTTCTCCAGCGCGATCGCGATCCCGGCGCCGGGCGCGCCGAGCGTCTCCATCAGGTGAATCAGCCATTCCGTCATGCGTCCGAGACTAGGAACGTTCAGGGTAGGGCCACCATGAGGCACATGGCCGTTCAGGGGTGCGGTAAACCGCAGGTGCCGTGGCCCGCCCGGCCGGACCTCCGGCCGCCGCGTGGGTCAGCGGAGCCGCGCCGGGCCGGGCAGCAGGCCCAGCGCGAGGCACACCCAGGCCGCGACGAACCGGTCCTTGTCGGCGTGCCCCGGCGCGTCACCGACCGTCTCCTGGAACATCCGGTAGTGGACCACGGCGCCGCCGAGCACGGCCGCGATGCCGCTCCAGTCGACGTCCGCGTCGCGGTACTCCGGCTGCGTGGAGAACCACGTGGTGATGGCGTCGAACATGGGCTGGAGCAGCCCCTCGCGCACCACCGCCACCAGCTCGGGGAACTGGCTGAGGTCGCGGAAGAACACCCGGGTCAGTTCCGACTCCTCGCGCACCTTGGCCAGCCCGGCGCGGCACAGCCGGTTCAGCCGCGCCTCCAGCTCGACGGAGCCCTCCATGTCGCCCAGCTCGGCCAGGCTGTCGGCCACCTGGGTGCGGGTGCGCGCGGCGTGCTCGTTGATGGCCGCGGCGAGCACCTCGTACTTGGACCTGAAGTGGCGGTAGAGCCCGCCCGCGCCGGGGGACAGCCCCGAGGCGGCCTCGATCTCCGCCACCGACGTGGCGGCGTAACCGCGCTCGGCGAACAGGCGCAGGGCCTCGTCGATGATCCGGTCGCGCGTGCTCACGGCGGGGCGCCCGCCGGCCCTGGCGGGTCCGCTCCCGGCTGCGGCGGCTGGCGATCTGGTCATGTCCTCGGTGACACCTCCGTGAGGAGCGTAGTCGTCACAGCCGGTCGCGGCGGGTGCGGTCCGCGTGGCCGCCGGCCGCGAGGCGGTTCCCAAGGCGTCCGTACGCGGTTGTCGCCCCGATAAGTCAATGGCGTTTCCGCCCATTCCCACCGTGACACAACAAGGGCGGTTGTGGGTAACTCTGCGGTGTTTGGCATCCTGCAGCGTGTGATGACTTCAGTGGGTTTCGATCTGGATCTGACTTTGGCCGATACGCGTTCCGGTATCGCGGCCGTCTTCGACGAGCTGTCGGCGCGGGTGGGCGTGCCCATCGACAGCGGGGCCATCATCACCCGGCTCGGGCCGCCGCTGGAGACGGAGCTGGCCAACTGGTTCCCGGCCGAGGAGATCCCGGCGGTGGCGACGCTGTTCCGGGAGATCTATCCGCGGGTGGCCGTTCCCCTGACCACCTCGATGGCGGGGGCGCGGGAGGCCATCGCGGCCGTACGGGACCGGGGCGGCCGGGTCATCGTCGTGACCGGCAAGAACGTCCACGACGCGGTGCGCACGGTGGACTCGCTCGGATTCGAGGTGGACGAGGTCGTCGGATCGCTGTTCGGAGCCGCCAAGGGAACGGCTCTCGCGCGCTTCGGCGCCGCCGCCTATGTTGGTGACCATGTCGCCGACATCGAGGCGGCGCGGGCGGGCGGCGCCGTCAGCGTGACGGTGGCGACCGGCCCTTACACGGTGGAGGAGCTGCGTGATCACGGAGCCGATGTGGCGCTGGGAGACCTGACCGAATTCGCCGCCTGGTTCATGGGCTGGCACCCCTACGACGAACTCGTGTAATTGCTGCGTAATTACCCGGTCGCCCTGGCGCGCTCCGGGGCATAACCTACATCCATTCATCCTTTACGACGGTTCGAACGAGGTCCCTCCTGTGCCGAGTGGCAAGGTCAAGTGGTACGACGCCGACAAGGGGTTCGGCTTCCTCACCCGTGACGACGGCGGTGAGGTGTTCGTGCATTCCTCCGCGCTGCCCGCCGGCGCCGGGCCGCTCAAACCCGGCCAGAAGGTGGAGTTCGGTGTGGCGGAGGGCCGGCGCGGTCAACAGGCACTGTCCGTCAGGATCCTCGAGCAGCCGCCGACGCTCGCCAAGGTCAAGCCCAAGGGCAAGCGCAAGAAGCCGGACGAGATGGTGGTCATCGTCGAGGACCTGATCAAGCTCCTCGACGGGGTCTCGACGTCCTACCAGCGAGGCAAGCACCCCGACGCGGCCCACGCCAAGAAGATCGCGCAGGTGCTGCGAGCGGTGGCCGACGACCTCGACGCCTGATCCCGGGCGGGCCCCGGGGCGGTGCCGGGCGCCCGAGCCCTCCGGGGCGCGGGCGTCATCCGTGGGGGTTGGTCAGCGGCTTGGTGCGCTCCAGCGTGGTGTCCAGGTCGCCGGAGTGCGGGCGGCGGTGGTCGTCCGGCGTGCTCGTGTGCGCGTCGATCCGTTCGTCCACGGCGCGGATGCGGCGGCGCCGCCGTACGGCCAGCCAGACGAGCGTGGCGGTCAGCGCCGCCCCCAGCGTGGCGAACCCCGCCACGCTGCTCTCCGTCAGCGACAGCAGCAGCCCGACCAGCCCGCCGAACACCCACGCGAGCTGGAGCAGCGCCTCGACCACGCCGAACGTGGACGAGCGCACCTCCTCGCCGATCTCCCGCTGCACGATCGCGTCCAGCGCCAGCTTGCCCAGCTCCTGGGCGAACCCCGTGACCAGCGAGATCGCCACGGCGGTCCACAGCCCGAACAGGGCGGCGCTCACGATCGTGGTGACGCAGGTGACGGCCAGCGTGATGAGCACCATGACCTGCGGCGCCCGCCGCCGCGCCCAGTTCGCGGCGACCGCGCCGAGCAGGCCGCCGAGCCCGGCCGCCACCGCGAGCAGCGCGATCGTCTTCGGCACGTCGAAGAACGGCTCGCGCTCGGCCAGCCACGGCACGCCGCCGTCCTGGACGAGGAAGAGCAGGAAGAACAGCAGGAAGCCGGAGAACAGGCGGAGCGCCACGTTCGCCCAGACCGCCTCGGCCACGGCCGGGCCCACCTGGAGCAGCGTGCGCCACTTCGGCGGGCCGCCCGGCTCGCCGTCCGCCTCCTTCAGGTCGGGCGAGTCGACGTGGCGCGGCAGCCGTACGGCCGAGACGCCCGCGAGGAGGAACACCACCATCGCCACGCGCAGCACGGCCGCGCTGCCCAGCCAGGCGGACAGCCCCGCCGCGACCGGCACCACCGCGCCCGCCGAGACCAGCGAGAACAGCGCGACCCGGGCGTTGGCCGACACCAGCGTGATGTCGGCGGGCAGCACGCTCGGCATGATCGCCGCCCGTGACACGTTGTACGCCTTGGACAGCACGAGGACCCCGAGCGCCCCGCCGAACAGCGTCACCACGTCGCCCGGCCCCACGGCGGCGGCCATCGCGAAGCACAGCAGCCCCCGGCCGAACAGCGTGCCGGCCATGACGTAGCGGCGGCCCGAGCGGAACCGGTCGAGGATGGGCCCCACGAACGGTGCGAGCAGGGCGAACGGCAGCATCGTGATGAGCAGGTACATCGCCACGGGCCCGCGCGCCTCGCCCACCGGCACCCCGAAGAACACCGTGCTGGCCAGCGCCACCGTGACCAGCGCGTCGCCCGCGCCGTGGCCGGCGGTCAGCTCGATCAGCCGGCCGAGACCGGTGCGGCCCGCCCCGCCCGCGTGGGTCAGGCGCCTCGTCGCCCGCCCGGCCCCGCGAACGCCGCCGGCGGTGGCGAGGCCCGCGAACCTGACGCCGCGTCCGGTGGCCCGGGCGGCCCTGGCGGTGCC
>NZ_JBFAIA010000263.1:0-8301 GCF_040654455.1 Nonomuraea sp. NPDC050691 | reverse complement strand
GGGCCGCCGCGCCCTTCGCCGCCACGGCCGGGGCGCTCGCGGCGCTGGCCGGGCTGCCCCGGCGCGAGGTGCCCGGCGTGCGGGTGCTCGACTCGGGGTTCTTCGACGTCACCTCCGAGGCCGACGGCGGGGAGCTGGAGCTGGGGGAGATCCTCGACGGGCAGGACCGGGGGGTCGGCTCGTTCCGGGTGCCGCTGGCCACGCTCAACCGGCACGCGTTCGTCACCGGCGCCACCGGCTCCGGCAAGTCGCAGACCGTACGGCACCTGCTGGAGCAGCTCAGCGCGGCCCGCATCCCGTGGCTCGCGATCGAACCGGCCAAGTCCGAGTACGCCGCCATGGCCGGCCGCGTCGAGCACCTCGGGCCCGTCACCGTGATCAACCCGTCGGCGCCCGCCGGGGTGCCGTTCAGCATCAACCCCCTCGAACCCGAGCCCGGCTACCCCGTCCAGGCGCACATCGACATGGTCAGGGCCCTGTTCATGGCCGCCTTCGACGCCGAGGAGCCGTTCCCGCAGATCATGTCGCTGGCCCTGCAGCGCGTCTACGAGGCGACCGGCTGGGACGTCGTCACCGGCGGCGCCGTGCCCGGCTCCAAGGTGCCGCCCAGCGTGCCCACCCTGGAGCTGCTCCAGCAGCACGCCATGGACGTGATCAAGGAGATCGGTTACGGCCGCGAGGTGCAGGCCGACGTCGAGGGCTTCATCTCGCTGCGGCTGCGCTCGCTGCGCGTCGGCTCGGCCGGGCGCTTCTTCGAGGGCGGCCACCCCGCAGACGTCGGCGGCCTGCTCCAGCGCAACGTCGTGCTCGCCATCGAGGACGTGGCCAACGACGAGGACAAGGCGTTCCTCATGGGCACCCTGATCATCCGCATCGTCGAGCACCTGCGGATGCGCGCCCGCCAGGAGAAGTCCGTCGGGCTGCGGCACGTCATCGTCATCGAGGAGGCCCACCGGCTGCTCCGCGACCGGGGCGCCGGCCGGGCCGCCACCCACGCCGTGGAGCTGCTGGCCGGCATGCTCGCCGAGATCAGGGCGTACGGCGAGGGCATCGTCGTGGCCGAGCAGATCCCCACCAAGCTCGTGCCGGACGTGGTCAAGAACACCGCGCTCAAGGTCGTCCACCGCCTGCCGGCCGAGGACGACCGGCAGCTCGTCGGCGCCGCCATGAACCTCAGCGAGGAGCAGTCCCGCCAGGTCGTCTCCTTGCAGCCGGGCTGCGCGGCCGTGTTCGCCGACGGCATGGACCGGCCGCTGCGGGTGCGGGTGCCGCTCGGCGAGTCGCGTGAGCGGCTCATGCCCAGCCCTCCACCGCCGATAAGGGGACGCCGCTCGGCGGCCTGCGGCAGCCAGTGCCGCACCGGGCAGGCGTGCACGCTGGTCGAGCTGCGGGAGGCCGACGTCCTGGCCGACGCGCCCGACTGGGCGTGGCTGCGCGTCTGGTGCGACACCGTCGTGCTCGCGTTCGTGACGAACCGCCCGCTGCCGGGGGTACCGCGCGCACTCGCCGCCGCCTGGTCCGAGCTGCCGGTACGGCGCGGCGAGTGCCTGCTCGCCACGCTGGTGGAGCGGTCGGTGCAGCGGCGCGCCTGGGCGCTGCGGAGCTGGCTCGACCCCGCTCTGCTCACGGAGAAGGCGGCCGAGACCGCCACGCGGCTGCTGGCCGGGCTGGAGCGGGGCGGCGAGCGCCCCGGCGTGGCGTGGGTGATCCCGCAGGTGCGCTGGCTGCACGAGGTCGACCGCCTGTTCCCGTACGGCCGGCCCGCCCCGGACCTGCGCAGCCCGGCGCCGCCCATGGAGTACGCCCTGTTCGGCGACACGCCCGGAGCGGCGGCGGCCCGCGAGCCGGCCCCCGCGGCGGCCTTCAGCGACCCGACCGCAGGGGCCGCGGGCGGCGCGGGCGCCACCGGGACGGCCGCCGCGGGTGGGACGGCCACCGCCGTGGTCACGGCCGCCGCCCCGCACGGGGAGCTGCTCGGCCACCGGGCCAAGGCGCTGCGCCACCACCCCCTGTCCATGGCCATCGAGCACAACCGGGCCCTGGCCTGGCGGGTCATCCTCGGCGACGACGAGAACGAGGGCCTGCAGCGCGACGTCATGACCGTCGCGATCGGCATCGAACCCGCCGCCCGGCTGCGGCACGTTGGCCAGACCATGGGGGCCGGGTGGCTCGAAGGCGTCCTGTCCTGGCCGCGCCGCTTCGTCCTGCCGTTCGACCACGGCGGCGCCCCCGAGATCCCGTTCGCGGGCTGACCGGCGCGGCGGCGGGCTGATCGGTCGCGGTGCGCGGGCTCAGCCGGCGGCGGGCTGATCGGTCGTGGTGCGCGGGCTCAGCCGGCGGCCGACTGATCGGTCGTGGTGCGCCGGCTCAGCGGTCGCGGCGGCGCTCGACGCGTTTGCGGCGGGCCACCTCGCGCTTGTGCTCGGCCAGCTCCCGCCGGCGCTCGCGGCGCCCGTCCGCGGCCTCGCGCTTGCGGCTCTCCTGCTCCAGCCGCATGGCCTCCTGCGACGCCGTGCTGCGCGAGGAGACCCGGGCGGCGGCCCGCGCGGCGAGCTTGGCGGCCCGCTTGGGGTTGACCCGGCGGCCCGTGCGCTCCCCGGCGGGCACCGCGGGCGCGGCCGACGCCTGTTCGAGGAGCGAGACGCCGTGGCGCATGAGGAAGTCGTACAGCTCGGGATCGGTCGGCTCGGAGCCGAAGGTGAAGCGGGTGACGCGCAGCGCGCCCTCCTCGGCGATCTCCAGCACGCCGACCCAGAACGACCCGTCGAGGTAGACGGAAAACGTGACCATGCCCTTGCTCCCAGGTATGCCGAAGGACGGTCTGACGAGACCGCTTCCGGCACACCGGACATCCCTCAAGGGCGGTTACGAATATGTCGCCCGGGCTACCAACCGGGCCGCGTTTTCGTGTGCGTTATCAGACTAAGGGCCAACGCCGACTAGGATCCTGTGCCATGACCCAGCTTCCACTGCGCGCCCAGCTCGCGAGCGCCCTGGGCCGCAGCGCCGCTACGCTGTCCCGGATGACCGGGCGCGGTGACGGCTCGGTGATCGGCGGGCGGGTGGGCCTCATGCTCGAGCCCGACCTGCTCCGCAAGCTGGCGCGCGACCGCAAGCTCGCCCTGGTCAGCGCCACCAACGGCAAGACGACCACCACCCGGTTGATCACCTCCGCGCTGCTGGAGATGGGCGAGGTCGCGACCAACGTCTTCGGCGCCAACATGCCGGCCGGCCACGTCTCGGCGCTGTCGCAGCACAAGGACGCCCCCTACGGCGTGCTGGAGGTCGACGAGAAGTACCTCCCCGAGGTCCTCGACACCACCGGCGCGGGCGTCGTCTGCCTGATGAACCTCAGCCGCGACCAGATGGACCGCGCGGCCGAGATCTGGCTGCTGGCCCAGAAGTGGCGGCGGGCGCTGTCCGGCAAGCCCACCCATGTCATCGCCAACTGCGACGACCCGCTGGTCACCTGGGGCGCCTCCACGGCGGCCAAGGTCACCTGGGTCGCGGGCGGACAGCGGTGGAAGGAGGACTCCTGGTGCTGCCCCGAGTGCGGCGGCCCCCTCGACCGCAAGGACGCCGACTGGGCCTGCCGCGAGTGCACCTTCCACCGGCCCGAGCCGCAGTGGGTCCTCGACGACGACGCGGTCATCGACCCGCGCGGCCAGCGGTGGCTGCTCGACATCCAGCTCCCCGGCCTGGCCAACCGCTCCAACGCGGTCATGGCGCTGGCCGTGGCCGAGGCGTTCGACCTGCCCGTGGAGCGGGCGCTGCCCAGGCTGCGCGAGGTCACCTCCGTCGCCGGCCGCTACACCACCGTCGAGCGTGAGGGCCGCCAGGCGCGGCTGCTGCTGGCCAAGAACCCCGCGGGCTGGCTGGAGGCGTTCGACGTCGCCGACCCGCGGCTGCCGATCATCCTGTCGGTCAACGCGCAGGGCCCCGACGGGCGCGACACGTCCTGGCTGTGGGACGTCGACTACCGCATCCTGCGTGGCCGGCCGGTGTTCGTCACCGGTGAGCGCCGCCTCGACCTGGCGCTGCGGCTCGACGTGGCGGACGTGCCGTTCGCGGTGTGCGAGACGTTCGCCGAGGCGCTCGCCATGCAGCCGCCCGGCCGTGTCGACGTGATCGCCAACTACACCGCCTTCCAGCAGATCCGATCGGAGTTCGGCCGTGCCGTCTGACAGCGCCCTGCGCATCGTCTGGATCTACCCCGACCTGCTGAGCACGTACGGCGACCAGGGCAACGTCCTCGTGCTGGAGCAGCGCGCGCAGCGGCGCGGCATCGAGACCGAGACCATCCACGTGCGCTCGGCCGACCCGGTGCCCGAGACCGGTGACATCTACCTCATCGGCGGTGGCGAGGACCGGCCGCAGATCCTCGCGGCGGCGCGGCTGCGCCGCGACGGCGGCCTGCACCGCGCCCTCAACCGGGGCGCCGCGATGCTGGCCGTGTGCGCCGGCTACCAGATCATGGGCAGCACGTTCGGCGGCGAGGAGGGGCAGCCGGTCGACGGCCTCGGCATCCTCGACATCGCCAGCGTCCGCGGCCCGGCCCGCGCCGTGGGCGAGCTGGTGGCCGAGGTGGACGCCGCGCTCGGCCTGCCGACGCTGACCGGCTTCGAGAACCACATGGGTGTCACCCGGCTCGGCCCCGGCGTCAAGCCGCTGTCGCGCACGGTCAAGGGCACCGGCAACGGCGACGGCTTCGAGGGCTGCTACACGGGCCACATCGTCGGCACCTACCTGCACGGGCCGGCCCTGGCCCGCAACCCGGCGCTGGCCGACCTGCTGCTGTCCTGGCGCGTGGGCGGGCAGCTCGCCCCGCTCGACGACACCCGCTACGAGCTGCTCCGCCAGGAGCGCCTCAACACGGTCCTCGCCGCCGGCTGACCGTCGGCGGAGGGTCCTCGCCGCACCGCTCCGGTGGCGGCCGTCAGGGACGGTCCTGGCTCATCGCGACGTGGATCGCGCCGGCGGCGTGCAGGGTGCTCAGCAGGGTCCAGTCGTCTGTCGGGTCCAGCCATACCTGGAGTTCTTCTGGGCCGCGGGGCCGGGGGAGCGATCCTTCGGGTTCGTAGAACGAGGTGACCAGTACGAGGGGTACGGGCGCGGTCCACTCCTCCGGCGCGGGTGGCACGTGCCGGCCGCCGAGCAGCACGGCTCGTTCCTCGGGTGAGCATGCCTCCAGGGGGTCGTCCGCGGCCAGCTCCGCCTGTATCCGTACCTGCGCGTCCAGCGCGGCCCGTAGGCGCGCCTCGTGCCGCTGTTCGGGTGTCTCCAGGGTGTCGTAGCCGGGGTGGAACGCCGCGACGAGCTCGGCGGGGTCGTCGGCGTACGCTCGCAGGCTCCCGCCCGCGAAGATCATCTCGTACCGGTACAGGGAGCCGTCTCCCTTGGCCGGCGCGAGGGGTGGCCGGTCGGCCACCGAGGTGTTGCGGATGACGACTGCCACGCGTTCTCCTCTGTTCGTCATAAAGAGCTGCTCTTCTTCTCGCCCCATCGGGTCACCGCGAAGAGGGCCGTGAGCTGTGCCTTGTCGGCCGCCCGGTGGAAGAGGAGGTCGGCCAGCTCCAGATAGGACGAGTAATCCCGCCGCCTGCGGTGGTCGGTGTGGTTGCCGGGGAGGTCCTTGTCGCCGTGGTTGAGCGGGAACTGGTCGTCGCCGAGCCGCAGGGACAGCGCGACCATGCCCAGCACCACCTTGGTCTGCGCCTGGACGACGCCGAGGTCCAGCGAGCCGTCGGCGAGGCGGAGCTCGGCGTGGTCGGTCCGTCCGCCCTTGACCGCAGCCAGGTTGACCGCGGAGAGGTGCTCGGAGTGGTGCTTCCGCACCGCGTCGAGTGAGGCGTATCCGGCGGCGTGCATCGGGTTGGGCTTGCAGTAGATCAGTCCCCGGTGGCCGGGCAGCTCCGGGTTCGCCAACAGCCGCAGTAACGTGTCGAAGAAGGTGGAGGCCGGCAGGCGCACCAGCTTCTCGTAGAAGGCCGGGATGTGGTCGAACACGGAAGTGTCCACGTGAACGTGACCGCCCGAATTCGCCGTCGCCACGCCGCCGTGCGACTTGATGATCTCGCAAGCCAGCCGGATGGCCTCCCACGTGCGCGGTGTGTCGTACATCGGCGGCGAGACGAGTTCACCGGCGGTCGTGCCCTCCCGCTCCAGCCGCCAGCCGTTGTCCCCCTCGTAGTAGCCGGTGTCGCGGGAGGTGTGGTAGCCGTGCACCCACGGATCCAGGGTCAGCCCGGCGTCGTACAGGTCGCGCGCGATGGCCGCGTTGATCGCGTCCTCGTGCCGCTTGAGTGACTCGGGCAGATCGTATTCGAACTCCCGTCCGAACTTGAAGCCGGTTCCGGGGGCGGCCAGGCCGCCCGTGGCGTCCTCGGTCATGTAGGGCACGACGGGCTCGCCGCGCTCGGCCCGTGCGAACGCCTCGGCCAGGTCGCGCTCGAACGCCTCGGGGTTGTCCCGGTAGGAGACTTCCGGCTCGGCCGGGCGGCTCTCCCAGGCGCGGGCGCGGGCTTCCAGCGCCTGGACGCGCTCTCGCTCCAGGTCGGAGGCGAAGTGGCCGGCCCTGGTCATGGACGCGCGGGCGAAGACGGCGTCACGGGCGGCGTTCTGGCGGAGCTGGTCCGTGAGCGCGTCCTCGGCCTGGCGCAGCAGCGTCCGCGTGAAGTGGTACGGCGGCTCTACCGGTGGTCGGTGGTACGAGGTCAGCCGGTTGACGAGGTCGGCCCGGTCCGTGGCGCCGCCCGGGTCCAGGCCGTGCTCCTCGGCTCCTCTGAACACGTGGGCGAGCCGTTGGACCGAGTGCTCCAGGCCCAGGTCGCCCGCCAGCTTGCGGAGCGGGTCGAGGACCCATGCGGGGGCCTTGTCCTGCGGGCCCACGATCAGGTCCATGCGTGCCAGCGCGCGGGCGGCCGGCTCGTCGAGCTTCAGCGCGTACCGGTCGGCCACCCGCACTCTCGCCCAGGTGTTCGGGCTGGTGTCCATGTATCCCCGCAGCGCGTCCACCAGCGCCGGCCGGTCCGCGGCGCCCATGGGGTCGAAGCCGAGCCGCTGGGCGCGGTCGGCCACGTGGGCGAGGCGGCCGATCGGGTCGCCGAGGCCCAGCTCACGCGACAGCCCGAGAAGGGGGTCCAGCGCGGGGCGCGGCGCGCCGTCGCCGGCGATGACGCGGTCCATCCGGCCCAAGGTCACCGCCTTCGCCGGGCTCAGGCGCGCGTCGGGGAACCGCTCCTCCATCACCCGGACGTCCCAGCCGTCCCTGTCCTGGTCGCGGAGCCGAGTGAGGCTCTCGACGAGCTCCGCGCGGGTCGCCGGTCGTTCCGGGATGGCGCCCTGCGTGTCGGCCTGCGTGAGCATCTCGGAGAACGTGCGGAGCGCGTGGGAGAACCCCGTCTCGGCCGCCAGGTCGCCCAGCCGGCCGTCCGGTGATACCGAGTGGAGCGCCCGGTCGGCACGGCCCAGCGCCCGTGCCGCCGCGTCGTCGAGCCCACCTATGGCGTGCTCGTCCGCGATCCGCAGCCCGTCCCACAGCTCGGTGTCGTGCTGCCGGGCCTGCCTGAGCCCGTCCACCAGCTCGTACCATCCAGGCGCGCCCTGGACGTCCACGCCCTGGGCCTGCGCGGCCACGAACAGGCGTCCTACGTGGTCGATCGAGTAGAACCCGACATTCGCGTCCCACGCCAAGCTGCGAAGCCGCGTGACTCTGTCCGCCATGTCGGTGTACTCGGTGGAGCCGAGCGCCTGATCCATCCGAGCGAGCGCTCGCGCGACCGGAAAGGACACGGGCGCGCTCTCCCGGTTCGCGAGCCACAGGCCGGGGACGAGCAGCGGGTCCGTCTGCCTGTACTGGTCCAGCCTGTCGGTCAGCTCCTGCCTGTCGGTCGCGCCCGCGGGGTCGAAGCCCTGCCGCTGGGCCTCGTCGAAGACTCGTACGAGGCCGTCGAAGGTATGCGGCATACCCAGCGTCGACGCCATGATCCGGACGTTGTCGGCCAAGGTGTGATTTGTGGGGTTGCGTAGCCCCTGGCGAGAGATGTGGGCCATTGTCCCCAGGCTGTGCGCGAACCCGTCGTCCGGTACCGGCTCGTGCAGCAGGTCTGCGACGCGGCGCCCGAGGCCGACCAGGGTGGGATCGAGGGGCGGCTGGGGGGAGGGGCCGTCGCGGTTGATGAGCTGGTCGATGCGGCTTGTGCCCGGGCCGGTGTCGTGCGGGGGGTGAGCGCCGGTGGGTGCGTCCTTGCGTGGATCGCCTGGCTGTGCGGCGTCACGTGTCGTGGGGGTGGTGTTGTTCGT
>NZ_JBFAIA010000262.1:0-8394 GCF_040654455.1 Nonomuraea sp. NPDC050691 | reverse complement strand
GCCCCTCCCCCCCTCGCCCCACCCCCCCCCTCCCCCCCCGCCCCGGACACGCCACCGGGGCCGGGGCGGCGGCGTGCGTGCGCAGGGATCTACCCCCTGTCCGTACGGGAACGCGCCCTGCCCGGACACGCGTGTGGCCGGCCGGGGCACGCGAGGTGCTCCGACCGGCCACGGTCAGATACTGCCGGCCACGGTCAGGAATGAGCGAGGAACCGCCCGAACCTGCCCTGGTGATAGAGAAGAGGACGGCCTGCGCTGTACACGTGCGCCTCGGCCACCAGGCCCACCACGAGCACGTGGTCGCCGACGTCGGCGGTCTCGTGCGGCAGGCAGATCAGGTGCGCCGAGACGTCCTGCAGCAGCGGCGCGCCCAGCGGCCCGGGACGCCACCGGGTGGGCTCGGCGAACCGGTCGACGCCCTTGCGCGCGAACCTGGCCGCGACCTCCGCCTGGTCGCTGGCCAGCACGTTGACCGCGAAGTGGTCGGCCGAGCGCAGCCAGGGCCACGTGGTCGAACCCCGGTCGACGTAGAAGGACACCAGCGGCGGGTCCAGGCTGACCGAGGAGAACGAGGTCGCGGTCAGCCCGACGGGGATGCCGCCGGACTGCGCGGTGATCACCACGACGCCCGCGGCGTGCACCGCGAGGGCTCGGCGGTAGTGCTCGGCGTCCACGGCGGGGCCGGACAGGGTCTCCGTCATGGCGCCGTCACCACCTCGGCCGCTTCCACCCTGGCCGCTTCCACCCTCGCCGCGCCGGCGCTGACCGTGTCGGCCCTGACCGTGTCGGCCCTGACCGTGTCGGCCCTGAGCTCGGCGGTCACCTGCGGCGCCACGCGATCGGCCCAGGCTCCGAGGCGCTCCTCCAGGTCGGTGAGCTGCGATTCGAGCAGGGCCAGGCCCGGGGTGGGCACGGTGGCGCCCAGTTCCACCAGCAGCGGCCGCAGGTGCACCTCGACCGCCAGGGAGTGGGCGGGATCCCCCATGACCAGCAGCGGCAGAGCCGTCGTCCCGGCCAGCGCACCCGACGGGAGCCGGTCGAGGAACACCTTGAGCAGGCCGGTGTAGGTCCCCTTGTAGGTGGGGCTGGCCACGACCAGCAGGCTCGACGCGGCGACCCGGTGCAGCGCCGCCTCCACGCCCGGGAACGGGACGGGCGAGAGCAGGTGCTGTCCGAGCGCCGACAGGTCCACGACGACGCCGGGCACGGCGTAGCCGATCCGCCGGGCGACGGCCCGGGTGGCCTCGACGGCCACGGCCCGCGTCCTGGAGCCCTCGCGGGGATTGCCGACCAGCGTGACGATGCTCATCCGGCCACCGCCACTTCCAGCTCCGCGTCGCCCTCGGCGGCGTACCGGGAGCGGGGCCGGGCCAGCCCGTAGTTGCCGCGCAGCGTACGGCTCTCGTACTCGTACCGGAACAGGCCCCTGACCTGGAGCTCCGGTACGACGTGGTCGACGAAGTCCGCCAGGCCGCCGGGCAGGATCGCGGGCATGACGTTGAAGCCGTCGGCGGCTCCGCCCTCGAACCACTCCTGGATCTCGTCGGCGATCCGCTCAGGCGTGCCGGTCACCACGCGGTGGCCCCGGCCTCCGGCCAGGCGGGCGATGAGCTGCCTGACCGTGAGGTCGTCCCGCCTGGCCAGATCGACGACGAGCTTGCGGCGGCTCTGCGCCCCCTCGGTCTCGACGGAGATGTCCGGCAGCGGGCGGTCGAGCGCGTCCTCGCCCAGCTCGATGCCGGTCATGTGGGAGAGCTGGGCCAGCCCGTACGCGGGGATGATGAGCTCTTCGAGCTCCCGCTCCAGTTGCCGCGCCTCCCGCTCGGTGGAGCCGATGATCGGTGAGATGCCCGGCAGGATCAGCAGGTTGTCCGGCCGTCTGCCGTACCCGGCCAGGCGGCGCTTCAGGTCGGCGTAGAACTCCTGCCCTTCCTCCAGGGTCTGCTGGGCGGTGAAGACGGCCTCGGCGAAGCGGGCGGCGAACTCCTTCCCGTCCTCCGACGAACCGGCCTGCACCAGGAGCGGGTGCCCCTGCGGCGGGCGGGAGGCGTTCAGCGGGCCGCGCACCCGGAAGTGCTCGCCCGCGTGCTCGATCGGGTGGATCTTGCCGGTGTCGGCGTAGAGGCCGTGGGAGCGGTCGCCGAGGATCGCGTCGTCCTCCCAGCTGTCCCAGAGCTTGGTGACGACGTCCAGGAACTCGGTGGCCCTGGCGTAGCGGTCGGCGTGCGCGGGCCGCTCGACGCCGAAGTTGTGCGCCTCGGCCTCGCTGGCGGAGGTGACGATGTTCCAGCCCGCCCGGCCGCCGCTGATGTGGTCGAGCGAGGCGAACTTGCGCGCCACGTGGTACGGCTCGTTGTAGGTGGTCGACACGGTGGCGATCAGGCCGACGTGGTCGGTGACCGTGGCGAGCGCCGACAGCAGCGTCAGCGGCTCCAGTCCGCCGAGGGCGTTGTGCCGGACGTTGCCCCAGAGGGCGACGCCGTCGGCCAGGAAGACGGAGTCCAGCTTGCCGCGTTCGGCGATCCGGGCGAGGTTCTGGTAGTGCCGGACGTCGGCGAGCCTGGCCGGCTCGGTGCGCGGGTGCCGCCAGGCCGCCTCGTGGTGGCCGACACCCATGAGGAAGGCGTTGAGGTGGAGCTTTCTCGTCACGTGGTCCTCCAGGTGGAGAAGCGGCGCTCGATCCTGAGCAGGAACAGGTTGAACAGCAGGCCGAGCGCGGAGATCGTGATGATCCCGGCGTACATCTCGGGGATGCGGAAGCTGGACTGGGCGTCCAGGATGAGATAGCCGAGCCCCGCCTTGGCCCCGACCATCTCGGCGAACAGCAGGACGAGGATGGAGT
The DNA here is from genome assembly GCF_040654455.1 of Nonomuraea sp. NPDC050691. NCBI lineage: Bacteria > Bacillati > Actinomycetota > Actinomycetes > Streptosporangiales > Streptosporangiaceae > Nonomuraea > Nonomuraea sp. NPDC050691. The sequence goes on along the minus strand of NZ_JBFAIA010000262.1, from coordinate 5,552 downwards.
AGGCCCCGGCCAGCCGTACTCCGGTGAAGATGGCGGGCACGGCGGCGGGCAGGATGACCTTCTGGAAGAGCCGGACCGGGCCGAGCCCCATGGAGCGGGCCGACTTGATCAGCAGGGGTTCGACGGTCTTCACGCCGCTGACCGTGCCGAGCAGGATCGGCCAGGAGCAGGAGTACAGGACGAAGCTGATCTTCGTGGTCTCGCCGATGCCGAGGATGAGCGTGAACACCGGCAGCAGCGCCACGGCCGAGGTGTTGCGGAAGACCTCGAGCAGCGGGGTGAGGGCGTCGGCCACCGGCCGGTACCAGCCGATCAGCAGGCCGAGCGGGATGGCCAGCGCGATGGCCAGGCCGAACCCGGACAGGGAACGCGCCAGCGACGCCTGCAGGTGTTCGGCAAGCGGGCCGTCGGCCAGCAGCTCGTACCAGACGACGAGGTCCTCCGACAGAGGAGGCACGAACACCCGGTCGAACACCCCGAGCCGGGGCAGCGCCTCCCAGGCGGCCAGCAGCAGGAGGATCGCTCCCGACTTCGTGGCCACCCGTGACGCCACGCGGCGCGCCCCGCGGGCGAATGCGGACGTGCCAGGAGCCCCTGCACCGGGCACGTCGTACCGCTGAAGGCCGGGAGCGATCTCCTCGGACTCGCTCGGGACGGTGCGGACGGGGAGGTCCTCGAGCTCGCGCTCGCTCAGGGCGACGCCGGCGGCGGGGTGGCCGCGCTCGCTCACGGTCGTGCCGGTGGCGAGGTCGCTGCGCTGGTCAGCCACGGGAGGTCGCCGCCTTCCGCTCCTGCACCCGCGCCGCGGCGACCTCGTCGCGCAGCAGGCTCCACACGTGGTGCCGGTACTCGCCGAACACGGGATCCCCCCGCAGGTCACCTTCGCGGGAGTCGAAGGCCACCTCGACGACCTCCTTGATCCGCCCGGGACGGGACGTCATGACCGCGACCCGCTGCCCGAGGTAGACGGCCTCGTCGATGCCGTGCGTGATGAAGATGACGGTCTTGCCGGTCTTGTTCCAGATGCGCAGCAGCTCCTCCTGGAGCGACTCGCGGGTCTGGGCGTCCAGAGCGGCGAACGGCTCGTCCATGAGCAGCACGTCGGGGTCGAAGGCGAGGCTGCGGGCGATCGCCACCCGCTGGCGCATGCCGCCGGACAGCTCGTGCGGGTAGCGCTCCTCGAACCCGGTGAGCCCGACGAGGTCCAGGTAGTGCCGGGCCCGCTCCCGCCGCTCCCTCCGGGGCACGGCTTTCGCCTCCAGGCCGAACTCGACGTTGGCCTGCGCGGTGCGCCAGGGGAACAGCGCGTACTGCTGGAAGACGATCCCCCGGTCCAGGCCCGGGCCGGAGATCGGCGTGCCGTCGACGACGACCTCGCCGCTGGTCGGCGCGGTCAGCCCGGCGACCAGGTCGAGGAGCGTGGACTTGCCGCAGCCGCTCGGCCCGACCAGCGCGAGGAACTCCCCCTCGCGCACGTCGAGATCGACGCCGTCCAGCGCGACGAACGGTTCGCCGGCGTCCCGGACCTGGAAGATCTTGCGCACGTCCCGGATGCCGATCTTGGTTCTGACGGCGGTGTCGCCGAGGGTGGTGGTCATGACCCGCTCCCGTTGGCGTAGGGGTTGAACGTGTTGGTGTAGAGGTCGGCCGGCTTGATCTGGCCGGGCTTGATCTCGCCCTCGCGGGCCAGCCAGTCGATCCAGGTCTGGAACTCCTTGCCGGCGATCACTCCGCCCTTGCCGGCGATGCCGGTGCTCTTCCAGAACGTCACCGTGGTCGCGTCCTCGTTGCGCCCGCGCTTGGCGATGATCTTCTCGAAGCGGGCGACGACCTCCTCGCGCGGGTGGCTCTGGGCCCAGTCGATGGCTTTGGCGTACGCCTCGACGAACTTCCTGGTGGTGGTGGGGTTGCGGGCGATGAAGTCCTCGCGCAGCACGACGGAGCCCGCGGTGAACGGCCCGAACAGGTCGACGTCTGTGAACAGCGGCCGCAGGCCGCCGCGCTCGAGCGCCTTGTCCTTCAGGACGCCGCCGAGCGTCCCCACGTCGAGCTGTCCCTGGCGGAGGGCCTGCTCGGTGTTGACCGGGGGGATCACGACGAGCTGGACCTGCTTGATCTCCTCCGGCGTCAGGCCCTCGCGCTTCAGGTACTCCTTGATGACGGCCTCGTGGTGCGCGCCGAGGGTGTTGACCCCGATCTTCTTGCCGATGAGGTCGCGGGCGGTCCTGATGGGGCTGTCCGCGGTCACGTAGTAGCCGTTGAAGCTCTGCTTGTCGGAGCCGTAGTAGCCGATCACCGCCTTGATCGGCGCCCCGGCCGCCTTGAGCTTGATGATCGCGCCGTTGAAGGCGCCGCCGAAGTCGGTCTGGCCGGTGGCGGCCGACTGGATGTCCTGGGGGCCGCTGGTGGTGTTGCCGATCCACTTCAGCTTGATGTCGCCGAGGTAGCCGAGGTCCTCGGCCAGTTCGGGATAGGTGACGGAGCCGACGTTCCCCTGGTAGCGCAGCTCCTTGACCTCTGCTCCGCCGGGTTTCGCCGCGCCCTCGGCCGAGCCGCAGGCGACCGCTCCGGCGGCCAGCACCACGGCGAGGAGGGCATGTCTGATTCTGATCACGGATGGTTCCTCTGGAAGGGCGCGCCAGTGCGCCGGCGCGCGAGAGAAGGGGGATCGCACAGGGCGTGGGCGCCATCGGCCACGCCGGGACGGGAGAAGTGCGCGGTCAGCTGTCCGTGATCAACGACACTGCGCGCTGGCGACGTGGCAGAAGTCCACGTGCGGGCGCCGGGTCAGATGAAGGCCCTGGCTCATGCCCATGAACCTACGGGCACGAGCCAGGTAAAGTCAATATTCCCTACAGGATATACATGGAATTTCGTGATCAGCGCCGCCCGGGTCCGGCCCAGCACCGCCGCGAGCCCTTCCGGCAGCGGCCGGGACGTCCCCCACAGTTGACCCGCACCCGCGGCGGGATAGCGGACGCAGCCCGCGCCGAGCGGTGACCGGTCGACGATGACCTTCGGCCGGCCGGGCACCATCCGCGACTCGACGACCCGGCCGCGTTCGCCGCCGCCGTCGAGCCGTTCCTCGCCTCCTAGTCCCGGTCCTCCGCGGGCGGCCCGGTCAGGTGGTCGAGGAGGACCTGGCTGATGTCCGCGAGTTGCCGGAGCTGTTCCGGGGTGAGCAGGTCGATCACGTGCTCCCGGACGCCGGCCACGTGTCGCGGGGCGGCGGCCTGGAGCGCAGTGAGCCCGTCGTCGGTGAGCACGGCGAGCCACCCGCGCCGGTCGCCGGCGTAGTGCTCCCTGCGCACCCATCCCTTCTGTTCGAGCTTGTTGATCGCGTGCGAGATGCGGCTGGGCTTGGAGTTGGTCCACTGCGCGAGCTCGCTCATGCGCATGGTGCGCTCGGGCGCCTCCGACAGCAGGACCAGCAGTTCGTAGTAGGTGGGGGGCATGTCGGCCGCGGCCAGCAGGTCGCGTTCCAGGCGGTCGGTCAGCAGGCGGGTGGCGAGGCCGAAGGTGCGCCAGGCGTGCTGTTCGTCGTCGTTGAGCCATCGGGTCACGAACGTCATCGTACTGGAAGGTTGCGCACTGAAATAAGTACGTGTACTGTCCTGCTCAATCTTCCAGTGCTGAACTAAACGCGATCGGAGCTGGCATGTACTCCAACGACCTCACCGGCACCTACACCATCGACCCCGCGCACAGCCGCTTCGGCTTCACCGCCCGCCACGCCATGGTCACCAAGGTCCGCGGCAGCATCCCCGTCCACGAGGCCACCGTCACCCTGGACGCGGCCGACCCGGCGGCCTCCGGCGCCCGCGTGGTCCTCGACGTCACCGGCATCCAGACCGGCAACCAGATGCGTGACGACCACCTGCGCACGGGCGACTTCCTGGACGCCGCGGCCCACCCGCACATCACCTTCGACTCCACCGGCGTCAAGCACGTCGGCGGCGACAGCTTCGAGGTCACCGGCGAGCTGACCATCCGCGGTGTGACCCGGGAGGTCACCATCCCGCTCGACTACGCCGGCACCGCTGTCGACGCCCAGGGCCTGACCCGGGTCGGCTTCGAGGGCGGCACCGTGATCAACCGCAAGGACTTCGGCATCACCTACAACGCGGTCCTGGAGACGGGCGGGGTGATGATCTCCGAGAAGATCACGCTCGAGTTCGACCTGTCGGCCGTCAAGACCGCCTGACCTCTTCTTCCGAAAGCACGTGTGAAAGCGACACCCTCATGCGCAACCTCACCATCCCCGCCCTGGCCGCCGCCCTCGCCCTGAACATGACCGTCACTCCCGCCGAGGCCGCGCCCCGGCGGTGGGCGGCGGCCTGGGGAAGTGCCGCCCAGCCGGCCACCCCCAGCACACCCTGGTACGGCGTCAACTGGTCCGAGGAGGGCTTCGCCCGCCAGGCCCCCGAAACCCTGCGCCAGGTCGTGCGCGTCACCACCGGCGGGCCGTCCGTGCGCGTCAGGCTCTCGAACGTCCACGGCACCGCCCCGCTGGCCGTCGACGGAGCCGCGATCGCCGGAGCCCTCCAGGGAGCCGCCACGAGCCGTCCGCGTACCCTGACCTTCGCCGGCCGCGAGGAGACCGTCGTCCCGCCCGGCCGGGAACTCCTCAGCGACCCGGTCTCCCTGCCGGTCCGCCCGCTGGGCAGGCTCGCGGTGACCCTGCGCTTCACCCGGCCCACGGGAGCGGCCACCTTCCACCACTTCGCCCAGGTCACGTCCTACCGGGCCGCCGGCGACCACCTGGCCGACACCGCCGGCAAGGCGTTCACCGACACCAGCGACTCCTGGTACTACCTGGCCGGCGTCGAGGTCGCCGCCCCGCGCGGGGCCGGCACCGTGGTGGCCTTCGGCGACTCCCTCACCGACGGCGTCGGCTCCACCGTCGGCGCCGACCACCGCTACCCCGACCGGCTCGCCGAACGCCTGGCCGGTCGTTCCCTGGCGGTGGTCAACGCCGGCATCGGCGGCAACCGCCTGCTGACGGACTCCCCCGAGTACGGCGGGAACGGACTCGCCCGCTTCCAGCGCGACGTCCTCGACCGGCCCGGTGTCCGCACGGTCATCGCCATGCAGGGCATCAACGACCTCGCCGAATGGAACAAACCCCATCAGGCGAGCGCCGGTCAGATCATCGACGGCCACAAGCGGCTCATCGAAGCCGCCCACGCCAGGGGCGTCAAGGTCGTCGGCGCCACCCTCATGCCCATGAAGGGCGCCGCCCTCGCCTACAGCCCGGCGGCGGAGGCCGTGCGTGACGAGGTCAACCGCTGGATCCGCACCGGCGGCGCCTACGACCACGTCGTCGACTTCGACGCCGTCGTCCGGCGGCCCGGCGACCCCGGCCTCCTGAGGCCCCAGTACGACTCGGGTGACGGCATCCACCTCAACGACGCCGGCTACCGCGCCATCGCGCAAGCCGTCGACCTCACCACCCTGCCCCGTTACCGATCGAGCTGATCAGATTACCGACCGTAACGCGACCGGGAAGGATCACATGGGAGCAACACTCACTGGTTCTTGTCGTCGCCCTG
>NZ_JBFAIA010000261.1:0-8412 GCF_040654455.1 Nonomuraea sp. NPDC050691 | reverse complement strand
GACGGCGCCGGCGCGCTGCGCATCACCCCCCGCGCCGCCACGTACCGCAGGCCGCTGCACCGCTTCACGGCCCTCGCCGGCGCCCGGCCGCTCCGGCTCGACTACACCGGGGCCGCCTACCGCCGCGTCACCGTGGCCTGCGACCTCAAGGAGACCGAGGGCCGGATCGCGATCGACGGCAAGGGCCGCGGCACCACCCGGTGCGCCCCGGACGACCTGGCCGAGAGCCTGCGCGGCGGCCCGGTGCCCGTCCGCGTCGAGCACCGCGGCGGCCGGGCGGTCGCGGTCAGCGAGGTCCTCGCCCAGCCGTCGCCGTCCCGGGTGGCACGGGGCACGCTCCGCCGGGCCGGGGACTCGGCCGTGCTGTTCACCCGCGCCGGCCGCACCGTACGGCTCGGCCACACCGGGGCGGTCTCGTTCAGCCGTGTGACGCGCAGGTGCGGCGACGGGTGGCTCGCCGGCGCCCCCGTCAACGCGGACAAGAACGGCCTCGGCCGCAAGACCTGCACGGCGGCCGACCTGGTCAGGGCGCTCAAGGGGGCCGGGCACCCGGTGGCCGTCCAGGTCGACTACGCGCCCCTCGCCGAGGAGGTCCAGCAGGTCTGGGAGGTCTACGGGGACGCGTGAGCGGGCTCGTGGGGTTAGCGTGGGTCCGTGATGGCCTACCGCTATGGCGAGTACCACAACGGCCCCGACCCCCTGGCCCCGCCGTACGACGTTCGCGCGGCGCTGGACGAGATGGGCGACGCCATCCTGTCCGGCTCCACCCCCGTCCACGCCCTGCGCGACCTGCTCAAGCGCGGCCTGCCCGGCGCACATGACCGCAAGGGCCTCGACGACATGCTGCGCGAGGTGCGCCGCCGCCGCCGCGAGCTGCGGGAGAGCGGCCGCCTCGACGGCACCCTCGAACAGGCCCGCGCCCTGCTCGACAAGGCCATCGGCCAGGAGCGGGCCGAGCTGTTCCCCGACCCGTCCGACGACGCGCGGCTGCGCGAGAGCGAGCTCGACGCGCTGCCCGACGACACGGCGAGCGCCATCCAGGAGCTGAGCTCGTACGAGTGGCGCTCGGACGCGGCCAGGCGGACGTTCGAGGAGCTGCGCGACCTGCTGCGGCGCGAGGTGCTCGACAGCCAGTTCCGTGGGCTGCGCGACGCGCTGGCCGCCCCCGACCCGGCGGCCATGGACCGGGTCCGGCGGATGATGGCCGACCTCAACGACATGCTCGACAAGGACGCCAGGGGCGAGCACACGCAGGCCGACTTCGACGCGTTCATGGACGAGTACGGCGACCTGTTCCCCGAGCACCCCCGTGACCTGGAGGAGCTCGTCGACATCCTGGCCCGCCGCGCCGCCGCCACGCAGCGCATGCTGGCCTCCATGACACCCGCCCAGCGCGAGGAGCTCAACAACCTCATCAACCAGACGCTCGACCAGGCCGGGCTGTCCGACCAGATGCGCCGGCTCGGCGAGTCCCTCTACGCCCGCCGCCCCGACCTGGCCTGGAACACCCCCGAACGGCTCAGCGGCGAGGAGCCGCTGGGCATGGGCGACGCCGTCACGGCGCTGGAGGAGCTGGCCGACCTGACCCGGCTGGAGTCGGCGCTGCGCCAGGACTACCCGGGCGCCCGGCTCGACGACATCGACGAGGCCGCGGTCCGGCGGGCCCTCGGCCGCTCGGCGGTGGACGACCTGGAGGCGCTGCGCCGGATCGAGCGCGAGCTGGAGGAGCAGGGCTACCTGCTGCGCCGCAGGGGCAAGCTGGAGCTCACCCCCAAGGCGGTGCGGCGGCTCGGCGAGACGGCGCTGCGCCGGGTGTTCTCCTCGCTGGACGCGGGGCGGCGCGGCGACCACGACCAGCGCGACGCGGGCGCGGCGGGCGAGCTGACCGGCTCGTCCAGGCCGTGGCGCTTCGGCGACGAGCAGCCCATCGACGTGGTGCGCACGCTCGTCAACGGCGTCCGCAACGGCGGCCTGCGCCGGGCCGAGGGGACGCCGGGTTCCGCGGTGCGGCTGTCGGTGGACGACTTCGAGGTGGCCGAGACCGAGCGGCGCAGCGCCGCGGCCGTCTGCCTGCTGGTCGACCTGTCGTACTCGATGGCGCTGCGCGGAACCTGGGCGGCGGCCAAGCAGACCGCGCTGGCCCTGCAGGCGCTGGTGGCCTCGAAGTTCCCGCAGGACGCCGTGCAGATCATCGGGTTCTCCAACTACGCGCGCGTGCTCCAGCCGGACGAGCTGGCGGGCCTCGACTGGGACATGGTCCAGGGCACCAACCTGCACCACGCGCTGCTCATCGCGGGCCGCCACCTCGACCGGCACCCCGACTTCGAGCCGGTGGTGCTGGTGGTCACGGACGGCGAGCCGACGGCGCACCTGATGCGCAACGGGCACTCGGCGTTCGAGTGGCCGCCGTCGGCCGAGACGCTGGAGCTGACGCTGGCCGAGGTGGACAAGATGACCAGGCGGCGGGCGACGCTCAACGTCTTCATGCTGGCGGCCGACGAACGGCTGAAGGAGTTCGTGGACGAGGTGGCCCGCAGGAACGGCGGCCGGGTCTTCTCCCCCAGCGCCGAGCGGCTCGGCGAGTACGTGGTCAGCGACTTCCTGCGGCTGCGCCGGGCCCGCTGAGACGTCCGGCCGCGACGGTCAGGCGTCGATGAGCCGGGTGTAGAAGTCGAGGGCGACGTCGAAGCCGTCGCGGCAGTTGCGGTGGGAGCGGTAGCAGGGGCGCCAGGCGGTGCTGGCGCCCACGCCCTCGCGGGCGTCGGTGAGCGCCGCCGGCACCCGCTCCGGCCGGGGCAGCAGCCCGCCGCCCAGGTAGCGGACGCCCGACAGCTCGGTGTGCAGGCCGGCGCCGCCGCCGACGTAGCGGCCGAGCCGCCAGCCGCTCTCCTCGTCCCACACCAGGGCGGTGCCGTCGGCGAGCCGGACGGTGACGGCGCGAGGGTCGCACGGACCCTCCCACCAGTCGGAGACCTCGGCGCCGAGCTGCTCGACGACGAGGCGCGCGTAGCAGACCGGCTGCTTCAGCCACTCATCGGTGTACGGCTCGACGTGCCTGATGGCCAACGGAAGACACCCCCATGTGTCCAAAGGGTGAGAAAAGTGGGACGGTCCCCAACCATACCCGGGCCGAACTTATTCCGTTGCCACACCGTCTAGTCATTACGGACGATATTTACGTCCACGACGGGGAAGGAGGGGAGCCTCATGTTCGCCATGATTGTATTGATCGTTTTCATGGTGGTGGCCGTGGTCGCCACCGAGCTCGTCACGCGCTGCTCCCCGGACGGTAAAGAATGCGTCGAGACGCCGCTGAGTGTCGAGCCCACGGTCGAGATCGCCGGGGACTAGTGTCAGCGACATGTCGTCCCTGCTTCTCTGGCTGCACATCGGCTTCGCGATCTTCACCGTGGGTCCGCTCACGGCGGTGACCATGGCCGCGCCCCGCGCCATCCGGGCCAAGAACGTGCCCGTCCTGCAGAACATCCAGCGCACGACCCGCATCTACGGCGTCGGGTCGCTGGGCGTCCTGGTGTTCGGCATAGCGCTCGGCGCGGCCCTGGGCGGCGCGGTGCTCGGCAAGTGGTACATGACGGCGTCGATGACGCTGTTCATCGTGGCCATCGTGCTGATCGTCATCATCGACCGCGACCTGCGCGCCGCCGTACGGGTGCTCGCCAGCCCCGACGCGACGGACGACGCGAAGGTGCAGAACGGCCGGATCGCCGCCATCAGCGGGCTGCTGGCGGTGATCTGGCTCGTCATCCTCTTCCTGATGGTGGTGCCCAGCTAGGGGTCCCCGTGCCGGGCGTCCGGCTCAGCCCAGCGCCCGGGTCAGGTCGGCCAGCAGGTCGTCGATCGTCTCGATGCCGACCGACAGCCGCACGAGGTCGGCGGGCACCTCCAGCGGCGAACCGGCCGCGGAGGCGTGCGTCATGCGGCCGGGGTGCTCGATCAGCGACTCGACGCCGCCCAGCGACTCGCCCAGCGTGAACAGCTCGGCCCGGTTGCACACCTCGACGGCCGCCTCCTCGCCGCCCTCGACGCGGAACGACACCATGCCGCCGAACCGCTTCATCTGCTTGGCCGCCGCCTCGTGCCCCGGGTGCCCCTCCAGCCCCGGGTAGAGCACCTGGGTGACCTTCGGGTGGGCGAGCAGCAGGTCGACCACGCGCTCGGCGTTGTCGCAGTGGCGGTCCATGCGCACGCCCAGCGTCTTCAGCCCGCGCAGCGTGAGCCAGGAGTCGAACGGCCCGGCGACCGCGCCCATGGCGTTCTGGTGGTAGGCCAGCTCGTCGCCGAGCCCGCGGTCGGCCGCGATCAGGGCGCCGCCGACCACGTCGGAGTGACCGCCGACGTACTTGGTGGTCGAGTGGACGACCACGTCGGCGCCCAGCGCCAGCGGCTGCTGGAGGTACGGCGAGGCGAAGGTGTTGTCCACGACCAGCAGCGACCCGTTGTCGTGGGCGAGCTGGGCCAGGGCCTCGATGTCGGCGATGCCGAGCAGCGGGTTGGTCGGCGTCTCCAGCCACACGATGCGGGTCTTCTGCGTCATCGCCGCGGCGACGGCGTCGAGGTCGCCGAGCGGCACCGGGTCGAAGTGGAGGTCCCAGCGGGCGTTGACCTTGGCGAACAGCCGGTAGGTGCCGCCGTAGGCGTCGTTGGGGATGATGACGTGGTCCTGGGGCTTGCACACCGTGCGCAGCAGGGTGTCCTCGGCCGCCAGGCCCGAGGCGAAGGCCAGCCCGCGCGCCCCGCCCTCGACCGCCGCCAGCGCCTCCTCCAGCGCCGTGCGCGTGGGGTTGGCGGAGCGGCTGTACTCGTATCCGGAACGCAGGCCCCCGACGCCGTCCTGCTTGTACGTGGACGTCGCGTAGATGGGCGGCACGACCGCGCCGGTCAGCGGGTCGGGCTCCTGACCTGCGTGGATCGCCAGGGTTTCGAAACCGTTCGTCATAGGCCCCACGGTAACGGACACCCGCCGTCAGGCGGCGGCGGGCTCGTACCGGTCCTCGCGGGACGGCCTCAGGCGGCGGCGGGCTCGTGCCGGTCCTCGCGGGACGGCTTGGCCAGCCGTACCACGTCCGCCTCCGAGCGCGGCTCGCGGCGCGGCACCTCGATGTGCCGGCCGCTGCCGCCCTCCGCGTGCTCCCCGTTGATGCGCGAGAGCAGCACCGGGTCGGCCAGCGCCAGCAGCAGCGCGACCCCCAGGCCGACACCCAGCAACGTGAATCCGATGACCACCATGGCCTCGTCCCCCTTTCGGACACCTCTAGCATCCGCCGCCGGCCCCCGCCCCCGCCTCCGCTGAAGGACCGGTCCTGGCCCCCGGCGCTCGGCCGAACGGCCGATACGGGCACTCCGACTTCCGGCCTAGGCTCCAGTGCGTGGCGGACGGCAAGCGCATCGTGTACTGGATCAGACGGCTGAGCGAGATCGCCGTGCTCGGCTGGCTGGGCATGATGCTGCTGCTGGACGTGGCCGTCGCGGTGAAGAACGGCGGGCCGCAGTGGTTCGTCCCCGTCACGGGGGCCGCCGGCACGGTGGCGGTGGCGCTGCGCCACCGGTGGCGGCTTGAGGGGTTCGCGGCGGTGGCGGGCATGTCGGTGGCCGTCACGGTGGTCTTCGCGGCGACCGCCACGGCGGGCGCGCCCGGGTCGGCCGAGACCGGCGCGCTGCTCGTCCTCACCATCGGCGTGCTGCGCCAGGTGGAGCCGGTGCGGCGGGCGGCGGTGCTGTGCGTCGTCACGCTGGTCGTGCTCATGGCCGAGGGCGCCTGGCGCCTGTCCGACGGGAACGGGCTCGCGTTCTCGTTCCTGCTGTTCGCGGGCTGGTCGACGGCCGCCGGCATCGGCGGCTACCTGCGGTTCCAGCAGGAACGCCGCAACGAGGCCGTCCACGCCGTACGCCGGTCCGAGCGCCTGGAGCTGGCCAGGGAGCTGCACGACCTCGTCGCCCACCACATCACCGGCATCGTGGTCCAGGCCCAGGCGGCCCGCACGGTCGCGGAGACCAAACCGGAGGCCGTGGTGCCCGCCCTCGACGCCATCGCCGGGGCCGGCGGCGACGCGCTCAGCGCCATGCGGCGCCTGGTCACGGTCCTGCGGGCGGAGGACGAGGCGGGCCGCACCCCCGGCACGTCGCTGGCCGACCTGCGCCACCTGACCGAGCGGTTCTCCGCGAACGGGCCGAGGGTGGCGTTCGAGATCGGGCAGGGCATCGACGACCGCACCCTGCCGCCCGAGGTGATGACCACGCTGCACCGGGTGCTGCGCGAGGCGCTCACCAACATCCGCAAGCACGCGCCGGGGGCGTCGTGGATCGAGGCGGGCCTGCGGCTGGCCGACCGGGTCGCGGTGCTGCGGATCAGCAACTTCGGGTCAGCGGCGGATCCGCGGCTCGCGCGGCTGGGCGGCGGGTTCGGACTGGTCGGGATGGCGGAGCGGGTGGAGGCGCTCGGCGGCAGGCTGTACGCGGGGCCGACCCCGCAGGGCGCCTGGGAAGTGGTGGCCGAGTTCCCCCTCCCCTGAGCCGCCGCCTGGCCCTCCCGGCCCGGGTTCCCCCTCCCCCGAGGCGCCGCCTGGCCCTCCCGGGCCGGGTCCGGCGTCCCCCGAGGCGTGCTGCCCCGAGGCGTAGGCGTCCTGCCAGGCCGTCTCCCCGAGCGCTTCCCGTACACGGGCGGTGATCCGGTCCACGTCGAGCCGCTCGGCGGCGGGCAGAGGCGCTCCCGTCTCCTCCCTCGTGGCGGCCGCCGCGCCCAGCAGGCGGGCCGCCTCGGCCTGGTCCCCCGCGAGGGACACCGCGCCCGCGAGCCCCTCCAGGGCCAGCGCGACCGCCCGGGGATCGCCGCTGGCCCGGGCCGCGTCGTGGCCGGCCCGCTGCCGTGTCAGGGCCGTCGCGGCGTCGCCGCGCTGCTCGGCGGCGAAGCCCAGCTCCGCCATGACGAACGCGATGCCGGGCGTCCCGCGCACCTCCCGCAGCCAGCCCAGCCACGGGGTCAGCAGCGCCTCCGCCTCCGCGTACCTGCCCTGCCGCCGGGCGCTCACGGCCAGGCCGAGCACGGCGTACTCCTCGGCGGACTTGTACGACTGCGCCACGGCCAGCCGCCGGGCCCGCTCGTGCCGCTCGTCGGCGGCGGCGTAGTCGCCGGCCAGCAGCGCGATCCGGCCCAGCGCCGACAGCTTGAAGGGCACCTCGAAGCCGAGCCGCTCGGCCAGGCGCAGCCCCTCCTCGCGCAGCCGCGCCGCCTCCGCGTAGTCGCCGCGCGCCTCGGCGCGCCGGTCGAGGGCGTCCATGGCCTCCATCCGGCCCCAGTCGTCGCCCAGCTCGGTGAACAGCGCGAGGCTGCGCTCGCCGTCGCGCCGCATCGCGTCCAGGTCGCCCCGGACGAGGGCCAGCTTGGCACGCAGGGACAGCGTGGCCGCCACGCCCCACCGGTCGCCGAGCTCCTCCAGCACGGCCAGCGCCCGGTCGGCGGCGGCCCGGTGCTCCTCCTGGTCGCCGTACGCCCACTGAACGTGGCTGAGGAACCACGAGGCGACCGCCTCGCCATGGGCGTCGAGGCCGGTGCGGTGGACGGGGGGCGGGGCCTCGCCGCTGAGCACGGTCATCCCGGCCAGCCACACGGACGCCACGGCCGCCTCGCCGCGAGCGGGCCCGGCGGACGCGTGGGCAGGGTCGGCTGACGCGCCGTGGCGGGCCAGGGCGGCGGTCAGGGAACGGCGGGCCTCCCCCAGCCGGCCACGCAGGTACCAGTACCAGGCCAGCGCGTTGACCAGGCGCAACGGCTCGGGCCCGGTCAGCGCGAGCCGCAGGTTGGCGCTTTCGAGGTCGAGCCGCTCCAGCCACTCGACCTGGCGCGGCCCGCGCAGCTCCGCCCGTACGGCCAGCTCCGTGTAGTGGCGGGCGTGCCGTTCCCTGACCGCGTCCACCTCACCCGCCTCGGCGAGCCGCTCGGCGCAGTACGCGGACACCGACTCCAGCAGCCGGTAGCGCGGCCCCGGCGTGACCACGACCAGCGACCGGTCCACGAGCCGGGCGACGACGTCGAGCACGTCGACGCCGGGCTCGGCGCAGACCTCCTCGGCGGCCTCCAGCGTGCAGCCGTCGGCGTGGACGGCCAGCCGGCGCAGGACCACCCGCTCCTGCTCGGTCAGCAGCTCCCAGCTCCAGTCGATCGCGGCCCGTAGGGTCCGCTGCCGGGCGGGCGCGTCGCGCATGCCGGCGCTGAGCAGCCTGAACCGGTCGTCGAGGCGCTCGGCCACACCCCGGACGCCCAGCGCGCGTACCCGCGTCGCCGCCAGTTCCAGGGCGAGGGGGCGCCCTTGGGCAGCAGGGCCACCACCACGGCCCCCAGCACGGGCACCGCCAGGAGTATGGGGAGCCAGAGTGACGACATCAGATGTTCCCAAC
>NZ_JBFAIA010000260.1:0-8432 GCF_040654455.1 Nonomuraea sp. NPDC050691 | reverse complement strand
GTCTCCAGCCAACGGCGAACCAATCATCGTACCTTCTCAAGATATCGTATTGGGTCTGTACTACATGACCCGCGACCGTATCAATGCCAAAGGCGAAGGCAGCCTGTTTGCCGATGTGAAAGAAGTGCATCGTGCATACCATACCAAACAGGTTGAACTGGGTACGAAAATTACCGTACGTCTGCGTGAATGGGTGAAAAACGAAGCAGGTGAGTTTGAGCCTGTTGTTAACCGTTACGAAACAACTGTCGGCCGTGCATTGTTGAGCGAAATCTTGCCTAAAGGCCTGCCGTTCGAGTACATCAACAAAGCGCTGAAGAAAAAAGAAATTTCTAAACTGATTAACGCATCATTCCGTCTGTGCGGCCTGCGTGACACAGTTATTTTCGCCGACCACTTGATGTACACCGGTTTCGGTTTTGCGGCTAAAGGCGGAATTTCCATTGCGGTTGACGATATGGAAATTCCGAAAGAAAAAGCAGCTTTGCTGGCCGAGGCTAATGCCGAAGTTAAAGAAATCGAAGATCAATACCGTCAAGGTTTGGTAACCAACGGTGAACGTTACAACAAAGTGGTCGATATTTGGGGTCGTGCCGGCGATAAGATCGCTAAAGCGATGATGGACAACCTGTCCAAACAAAAAGTCATCGACCGTGACGGCAACGAAGTTGATCAAGAGTCCTTCAACTCTATTTACATGATGGCCGACTCTGGCCCCGCTCGTGCGGGCCGGGGTTTCGTGTGTCAGCGGGCCGGTGCTGCCGGGCCGGTCAGTGCTCGCCCTCGGCGGCCGTGGCGGACGGCGACGGCGTGGGCGTCGGGGCGGCCGTGGCGCCGGGGGCCGCCGGGTAGTCCTTGAACTCGCGGCTGCGCGTGATCACAGGCACGTTCAGCGAGACGACGCCGGCGTTGGCGAACGTGAGATCCAGCCTGACCGTCTCGCCGCCCCTGAGGCTCTTGGAGAGGCTCTCCAGCATGAGCTGGGGCGACGGCTTGCCGGTGTTGACGAGCTGATTGGGAGGAAGCTGGACCGGCGCGGCCACCTTCACCGTGCCGAGCGTGCCCGCGGAGACCGCCGTGAGCGTGTCGGGCGCGCCGGCCGTGTTGAGGATGTTGAGGTAGATCGGGGCGGAGCCCCGCCACGCGAGCTGGGCGCCCGAGTCGGGGCCGAGGATGAACGCCTGGGGGATCTGGACGCCACGTGGCGAGCCGTACTTGCCCTGCTCGATGAGGACCCCCGCCTCGTTGGGGGCGTACGGCTTGTTGGTGTTGGCGCCGAATCCAGCCGAACAGCCGGCAAGAACGGGAGCTGCCAGGAGCGCGGCGGCGGCGACAATCCAGCGACGGCTGGTCACGGGCGGGTTCTCCTTGGTTCGCGCGTGCGTGATGGTGCAGCGCCTACCATATCCACCTGATTCCATGGTCATTTCACGCCCCCGCAGGTCATTAGCCGTGCAGGCATATGCGATTCATACAGTTGACCGCTTGTCAACCCCTAATATGCGGCTTTGACCTGGGGTTATGGTGATTTCACTGTTCCGGGAGGCTGTGAACGCGTGGTACCCTGGAGTACAGCGGAAGGGGTACTTGTCACATGACTTTCCAGGTCGGCGACACTGTCGTCTACCCCCACCATGGGGCTGCTCGGATCGAGGCAATCACCAAGCGATCCATCAAGGGTGAGGAAAAGACCTACCTGGTGCTCAAGGTCGACAAGGGCGACCTTACCGTCCAGGTGCCAGCCGAAAACGCCGAACTCGTCGGCGTGCGTGACGTTGTAGGCCAGGAAGGCCTCGAGCGGGTTTTCGACGTCCTCCGGATGCCGCACACGGAGGAGCCGACCAACTGGTCCCGTCGCTACAAGGCAAATCTCGAGAAGCTCGCGTCGGGGGACGTGAACAAGGTCGCCGAAGTGGTTCGCGACCTGTGGCGGAGGGACCGCGAGCGCGGCCTTTCCGCCGGTGAGAAGCGCATGCTCGCCAAGGCTCGCCAGATCCTGGTGAGCGAGCTCGCACTCGCCGAGAAGACCAACGAGGACAAGGCCGAGGCCCTGCTCGACGAGGTCCTCAACTCCTGAACACGAGCATTCCCCGGGTGGGCGTCGGCGTCGACGTCCACCCGTTCGCATCCGGGCGCGAGCTGCACCTCGCCGGCCTGCACTGGCCGGGCGAGACAGGTCTCGCCGGCCACTCCGACGGCGACGCCGCCGCGCACGCGGCCTGCGACGCGCTGCTGTCCGCCGCCGGCCTCGGCGACCTGGGCGGCCTGTTCGGCACCTCCGATCCCCGCTGGGCCGGCGCCTCGGGCGTCGCCCTGCTGGAGGAGACGGCCCGCAAGGTTCGCGCCGCCGGGTTCGAGATCGGCAACGTCGCGCTCCAGGTCGTCGGCAACCGGCCCAAGCTCGCGCCGCGCCGCGCCGAGGCGGAGAAGGCGCTGTCGGCCGCCGTCGGCGCGCCCGTGAGCGTCAGCGCCACCACCACCGACGGGCTCGGCCTCACCGGCCGCGGCGAGGGCGTCGCCGCCATCGCCACCGCGCTCGTCGTCAACCTCTCCAGCTCTCCGGGCGTCTCCTAGACGGACGCGGTCGAGGGGCGTCCCGGCGGGCGCCACCTCCTGCCCGCCGCGCCGACCGAGGCGACGGTCCGTCACTGGCGCGGTACGGACCGTCGCCTCTCGCAGGAGTAGTGGCCCGTTATGCCGGGTAAGTCCCCTTGTGGCATGTGAACGTCTCGGGGGGAGTACACATGATCGGCGCCATAGTCTCCGCCGTCGTCATCGGTGCCATCATCGGCGCCCTGGCCAGGCTCATCGTTCCTGGAAAGCAGAACATGTCGATCGGGCTGACCCTCATCGTCGGCATCGTGGCCGCTCTGCTCGGCACCCTCATCGCGCACCTGTTCGGCTGGGCCGACACAAGGGGCATCGACTGGATCGAGCACATCCTCCAACTCGCCCTCGCGGTCGGCGGAGTGCTCCTGGTGGCCCGGATGAGCGCCGGACGAGCATCCGGTCCAGGAACTACAGGCGTCTGACCAGCGGCAACGTAATTTCTACGCATAATTGTGCGCGCCAGGGTACTGATCTCACCGTGAGAGAGTGAACGGCTCACCCTCATGGGGAGGTTTCGTACCATGACCATCCAGTCCATCCTCGGCGCGATCGTCATCGGCGCCGTCATCGGTGCCGTCGGCCGTCTGCTGCTGCCCGGCAGGCAGGCCATCGGGTGGATCCTCACCGTCGTCGTCGGTATCGTCGCAGCCCTCGTGGGCACTCTCATCGCGCAGGTACTGGGCGTTGAGACCACCCCGGGCATCGACTGGATCGAGCTCGTCATGCAGGTGGTCCTGGCGATCGTCGGTGTCGGCCTCGTGGCCGGACTGCGCCGCGGTAGCGGTTCGCGGAGCATCTAAGACGACTACTCCGCGCCTCTGAGAGCGGCGCGGCACGCGGTATAGCGGAAAGACCCGCTCGGTTTCGCCGAGCGGGTCTCCGCGTTGCCTGGGGGCGTTTCGGTGTCGCGGGCGTCTTCGTGGCGCCTGGGGCGTCTCCGTGTCGCCTGGAGGGCTCCAGGAGGCCTTGGGGCGTCGCCTGAAGGGGCCCGGGCGGGGTGTGCGGCGCGCCTCACCGGCTCGTGTCACCGGCTCGCCCCGTTCGCCCTGGAAGAGGCCTTCTGGGGCTTGTCGCGTTCACCCCAGGCGGGCCGTTCAGGCGGCTCGCCGACAGGCGCACCGACGTGAGGGACGACACGACGAGCCCTTGAACGGCCGGCCGCCAGCCTGGAGAGAAACGCCGGCCCCGCCACGCCGAGCACACCCCTTGGCGGCAGCCTGGGAGTGCGTCCGTCCTGGCGTGGGCGGGGCCTGCCGGGCGGGTCACTCCTCGGGCGGGAGGGGCGTGCTGCGCATACGGCGCGCCGGAGCGTCGTCGTACGCCTCCATGGGCTCCTCGTGGACGACGGGATGCGGGGCGGTGTCCACGATGGACTCGTCGCGCTCACCGTCAGGTGCGGGCCGGGTGGTGACGTCCTCGGCCGCGCCGGTGGGGGACTCGCCCGGGTCGGCGGCCTCGCGGCCGTGCGCCGGGTCCGGCCCTCTGCCACCGGCGGCCGGGCGCTCGTCGGGGATCACGGGCACGGGCTGAGTGTCGGCGTCCTTGCCGGCCGGGGTACGAGGGTGGACGAGGACGTCGGTCGGCTTCACCCGATCCCCCCACCGCACCGGCCGCTTCGGCGCCTCCTGCCGAGGCGCCTCTTGCAGGGGAGCCTCACGCGGCGGCGCCTCTTGCCGAGAGATCTCTTGCCGGGGCTCCGCGGAGGCATCGGCGGGCACGGCCTCGGCCGCGGCTGCCGCGGGCTTCTCCGCGGGCACGGCCTCCGCCGGCGGTGTCGCCTCAGTCTGCGCCGCTTTCACACGGGCTGCCTCGGCCCGCGCTGCCTCGGCGCGAGCGGCCTCAACCCGCTCCGCCTCCGCCTGATCTGCCTCGGCGCGAGCCGCCTCCGCCCGCGCCGCTTCCACCCGCGCCGCCTCGCGGGGAGCCGTCTCCTCGCCGGCAGCCTCCCCGGGCGCGCCCTTCTCCCAGGACGTGGCCGCCTCCGTCCGGGCCGCCTCCGCCCGGGCTGCGCCCTGCCCACGAGATGAAGCCCGCCCTGGAGTCGCGACCTCGGCGGGAGCCGCAGCTTCGGCCGCTGCCGTCTCGGACACCGCCGGCTCGCGGGCCGGCCAGCGGGTCACCTGTTCGGAGATCGGGGGCGTCTCGGGTGCCGGAGTGGGGCCGACGACCGGTGTCGGCTCCAGGACCTGCTCCACCGGCTCGGTGAGCGGCGCTTCGGAGAGGGGCGGCGGCGCGTCGGCCGCGCGGCCGCGCGGGAAGGGGACGAGGTCCCGCTCGTCGGCGTCGTCGTCCCGGTCGTCGTCGCGTACGGAACGCCGCTCCTGTACGTGCTTGATGAGCAGCAGCCACAGCCACAGCGCCACCGCCAGCATGACCCACGGCGCGACGGCCACGCCGACGGCCGCCTGCCGTACGTCCGGCTCCAGCCGCAGGGCGGCCGAGACGTTCGCCGTTGCGGCGGCCACCAGCAGCACGACCAGGACGATGGCCGTCTGGAGCCGCACCAGCAGCCGCGCCGAGCGCAGCAGCAGGAGGCTGATCAGCGCCACCGCGAGCAGCGCGTCGAACGCCGCGGGGTAGAGGTAGGCGAGGTCGGCCCGGGCCTCGCCGCGTACGGCCAGCGACCGCAGGTCGTCGAAGGAGAGTGCGCACGCGGCGCCGGTCAGGGCGGCGACCGCGACACCGGCCAGGGCGATGCCGAGGCGGCGGAGCGTAGAGGGGGGAGTCACGTCCATGGCGCTGTCGAGCCTACAGAAGAATGGCGTTCACGACTGATCGAGGAGAAGACCATGGCCGAGCTTTCCGACGGCGTGCGCGAGTTGTTCGACGCGCCGAACTTCGCGACGGTGACCAGCCTGAACGCGGACGGATCGCCCCAGAACACGGTGGTCTGGGTGCGTACGGACGGGAACGACGTGCTGTTCTCGACGGCCGCGGGGCGCGTGAAGCCGCGCAACTTCGAGCGCGACCCGCGCACCAGCCTGCTGGTGGTCGACCCCGCGAACCCCTACCGGTACGCCGAGGTGCGCGGCCGGGTGACGCTGGAGGAGGACCCCGAAGGCAAGCTCATCCAGGAGCTCTCGCACAAGTACATGGGGCAGCCGTGGGAGGACGCGCCGGGCACCCGGCGGCTGATCGTCAGGGTCACGCCGGAGCGCGTCATCCTGCGAGGGTGATTTATTCGGCATGTGAGCGTGGCTGAGGCGTTAGCCTTTCCTTCGTGAGCCTGCACTTGTACGACACCAGCACACGCGCCGTTCGAGAATTCGTTCCTCTGGAACCCGGCCGGGCGTCGATTTACCTGTGTGGCGCAACCGTGCAAGCTCCGCCGCATATCGGGCATATCCGCTCAGGCGTGAATTTCGACGTGCTGCGGCGCTGGCTGCTGCGCTCCGGGTACGACGTGACGTTCTGCCGCAACGTCACCGACATCGACGACAAGATCATTAGAGTGGCGGCCGCGGAAGGCGTGCCCTGGTTCGTGGTGGCCGAGCGTAACCAGCGTGCGTTCACCTGGGCGTACGACACGCTCGGCTGCCTGCCGCCCACCGTCGAGCCGCGCGCGACCGGGCACGTGCCCGAGATGATCACGCTCATGGAGCGGCTGATCGAGCGCGGCCACGCCTACGCCTCCGGTGGCGACGTCTACTTCGACGTGCTCTCCTACGCCGACCAGTACGGCAAGCTCTCCAACCAGCGGCTGGAGAACATGCGGCCCGCGGCCGACACCGACGACGAGTCGTGCAAGCGCGACGCGCGCGACTTCGCCCTGTGGAAGGGCGCCAAGCCCGGCGAGCCCACGTGGCCGACGCCGTGGGGGCCGGGCCGGCCCGGCTGGCACCTGGAGTGCTCGGCGATGGTGACCAAGTACCTCGGGCCGACGTTCGACATCCACGGCGGCGGCATCGACCTGACGTTCCCGCACCACGAGAACGAGATCGCCCAGTCGCAGGCGGCGGGCGACGGGTTCGCGCGCTACTGGATGCACAACGGCATGCTCAAGATCGGCGCCGAGAAGATGAGCAAGTCGCTCGGCAACTCGCTGCTGATCCCGGAGATGGTGCAGAAGGTACGCCCGGTGGAGCTGCGCTACTACCTGGCCGTGCCGCACTACCGTTCCTCGATCGAATACTCGGAGGAGGCGCTGCGCGAGGCGGCGGCCGCCTACCAGCGCATCGAGGGGTTCGTGACCAGGGCGGCCGAGGTCATCCACGACGTGGACGCCGACGCGCCGCTGCCCCAGGCGTTCGTCGACGCGTTGAACGACGACCTGGGCACGCCGCAGGCGCTCGCCGTCGTCCACGAGGTGGTGCGCGAGGGCAACGTCGCGCTCTCGCGCGGCGACAAGGAGGCTGTGGCGCGGCTGCTGGCCGAGACGCAGAACATGCTGGACGTCCTCGGCCTCGACCCGCGCTCGCCCCAGTGGCGCACGGCCGGGTCCGACCTCAAGCCGGTGGTGGACGCGCTGGTGGCGGTGGCGCTGGAGCAGCGCGCGGCGGCCAGGGCGCGCAAGGACTACGCGGCGGCCGACGCCATCAGGGACCAACTGGCGGCGGCGGGCATCACGGTCGAGGACACGCCCCACGGGGCCCGCTGGGAACTCTCCCACTGAGCCCCCGCCTTTCGACACGCCCGGGCGCCCTTTCGGGGGCGTCCGGGCCTTTTATCGCGGCATCTGATTTCTGCGGCAGCGGACGCACGTGCTGAGCACATGCTGAGCACGTGCGTCCGCTCGCTCCTTGCCCCGCTCGCTCCTTCCCCGCTCCCTGGCGGCTTGTCCCGCTCCCTGGCTCCTCGGCCCCCGTACGAGGGCGGCTTGCCCCCGCTCCATGGCGGCCTCGCAGGCACAGTCCGGGCAGGTAGGCGGTGCGGGCACGGACATCAGGGGGCCGCGAGCACAGACCGGCCACGTGGACGGCGTGGGGGACGGGCCGGGGGGGCGAGAAGGCGCGCATGGTGGCGGCCCGGGTGCCAGGGGACCGAGCAGGCGTCGTCGCGGTCAGGAGTGCCTGATCGCGGGGCCGAACACACGGCGTTCCAGCCGCGCGTACGCCCGCCCGGACATCGCCAGCAGCGCCCGCCTGCTGACCCCGGCCTCGCGCATGAGCTGGCGACGCTCCTCCGGGGTCGCCAGCCGGGCCGCCCAGGGCAGCACCCAGGGAACACGGTGAGGGGCTATGGTGGCGCGCATCCGCCGCGAGGCCGCCGCGTAGTCCTCAGCGGAGACGTACCGGGTGATCAACGGCAGCACGTCCTGGTCCAGGTGGTCGACATGCTCGTCGATCCGTTCCCTGACCACCCGCAGCAGCGCGGCGAGCAGCGCCGCGCCCGACTCGGGATCATCGACGAACTGGTCGGCCGCCGCCCGCAGCCCCGCCACGATCGGCGTCAGGACGTCTCGGCTCTCCATGTACGGGCGTATGTCGATCGCCGCGCCGGCGGATTCGGACAGAAGTGGCCACAGGATCCGCTCCGCGCACTCGTGGTGCCGGTCCATCTCCTCGCAGAGGAGCGCGACGTAGTCCCGCACAGCCACGGCCCGCCGCCGGGACACCAGAGGCACGCTCGGCGCGCGCCGGGACTGGGCGCGGGCGCCCGTGGGCCGCTCCGCAGCGCTCCCCGCGGTTCGCCTGGAGTCGGCCGCGACCGAGGAGGCCGGCGGCACGGCGCTCGCCTCGACGGCGTCCGCCAGTCCGCCGATCACGTCGGCCAGCCTGTGGAGGTCGTCGCGCAGGGAGCGGTGTACGAGCCGGGGAACGGTGACATCCGCCCCGCCCGTGCCCTTCCGCTGTCGCCGCCGCACGGTACCCGCCTCGCACCTT
>NZ_JBFAIA010000259.1:0-8601 GCF_040654455.1 Nonomuraea sp. NPDC050691 | reverse complement strand
GCCGTCACCGCACTGGATGTCGTAGATCTCGACGCCCAGCACCACCCGCGCGACCCGCTTCTTCTCGGCGGCCAGCATCCGCGCCACCCGGTTGCGCCGTCTGACGCCATGGACGGGCGCGTACGCCCTCGTCGCGTACACCCTGATCTCCATGGCGGCCGTGCGCGACGCCGACTGGCTGGTCGGCGTGCTGCTCGTGGCCGGGCTCGCGCTGGCGGCGCTGGCCGTGTCCGGGGCCGGGCTCGGCTGGATCGGCGCGATCAGGGGCGTGCTGTCGGTGCTGCTGGCGCTGCCCCCCGTGCCGTGGTTCCTGGCCGAGCCGCTGAAGAGGCTCACCGCCCGGCGGCGGATCCTGCCGGTGCTGGCCGGGCTCGGCCTCACGGCCGTGCTGGTCGGGGTGTTCGGGCTGCTGTTCGCCTCGGCCGACCGCGTGTTCGCCTCGTACGTGCGGCGCCTGACCGCCACCCCCGACTGGGCCGACACGCTGCCGCTGCGCGTCTTCCTCTTCGCGGTCGTGGCCGTGCTGCTGGCGGCCGTGGTGCTGGTGGCGCTGCGGCCCGTCAATGACCCGGCCGGGCCCGAGGTCAAGCTGACCGTGAGCCGCAGCGTGTGGCTGCTGCCGCTGACGGCCGTGAACCTGCTGTTCGCCGCGTTCGTCGCCGTGCAGATCACCGCGCTGTTCGGCGGCGACGCGTGGGTGCTGAGGACGGCCGGGCTCACGTACGCGGAGTACGCCAGGGAGGGGTTCTTCCAGCTCGTCGTGGTCAGCGTGTTCGTGCTCGGCATCGTCGCGGTGGCCGCCGGGGTGCTGCGCGTGGGGCGGCGCGAGCGCTGGCTGCTGGCCGGCCAGCTCGGGGTGCTGTGCGCGCTGACCCTGGTGGTGCTCGCCTCCGCGCTGCACCGGCTCGCCCTCTACACGGACGCGTACGGGCTGTCCCGGCTGCGGTTGTCGGTGCAGGCGACGCTGTGGTGGCTGGGCGCGGTGTTCGCGCTGGTGCTGCTGGCCGGGGCGGTACGGCTGGCGGGCCGCGGCTCCGCCTGGCTCCCGCGTACGGCCGTGCTGGTCACCGGGGTGGCCCTGGCCGGCTTCGCCTTCGTCAACCCGGACCTGCGCGTGGCGCAGACGCAGGTGACGGTGCGCGGGGTCGCCAAGATGGACTCCGACTACCTGGGCGACCTGGGGGCCGAGGCGGTGCCGGCGCTCGACCGGCTGCCGGAGCCGCAACGCAGCTGCGTGCTGGCGGACGTGGTGGCGGCCAACGACCTCAAGGACGCGGACCCGTGGAACGGCTGGAACCTCGCCCGCGCCCAGGCCCGAGCCGTTCTCGCCGAGCACCCGATCCGTCCGGACGTCTCCTGCTCGGGGGAGTCCTCCCGCACGATCGACTGACGCCGCCACCCTTCTCCCCTCCCTCGAAAGTCCGTCGAGCAGGAGGGAGGGGAGATCGGGTTTAATCCTTGGGTGGCATTCGATGTGATCATCAGTGGCGGCCGGGTGCTCGACGGCACCGGCGCCCCGCCGTACCGGGCCGACGTGGCCGTCACCGGCGACAGGGTCGCGGCCGTGGGGCGGCTGGACGGCGCGGGCGCCGCCACCGTGATCGACGCGACCGGCCGGCTCGTCTCGCCCGGGTTCGTCGACTGCCACGCCCACGGCGACGCCACCGTCTTCGACCCGTCCGTGCAGCTCGCGGCGCTCCGGCAGGGCGTGACCACGTTCGTGCTCGGCCAGGACGGCCTCTCGTACGCCCCCGGCTCCGCCGGCACCGTCGCCTACGCCGCCCGCTACTTCGCCGCGGTCAACGGCCCCCTGCCCGGCGTCCTGGAGCAGGGCCCGCTGAGCGTGGACCGGCTGCTCCGCGCCTACGACCGGGCCGCCGCGCTCAACACCGCGTACCTGCTGCCCCACGGCACCATCCGCTACGACGTCATGGGCCCCTCGCCGCAGGCCCCGTCGCGCGACGAGCTGGCCGCGATGCTCGACCGGGTCGAGCGCGGCCTGTCGGAGGGCGCCGTCGGGCTGTCCACCGGCCTCGAGTACCTGCCCGGCCGCTACGCCGCCGCCGAGGAGCTGGCCGCGCTGTGCGCGCCGCTCGGCGGCCTGCCGTACGTGACGCACATGCGCGCCTACGGCAACCGGGCCGGGGTCGGCATGGCCGAGGTGAACGAGATCGCCGAGCGCTCCGGCGCGGCCGTCCACGTCTCCCACCTGCACGGGCCCGCCGACGTGCTGCTGCCGCTGGTGGAGGAGGCGCTGGCCGCGGACGTCGACCTGACCTTCGACACCTACCCGTACCTGCGCGGCAGCACGATCCTCGCGATGGTGGTGCTGCCGCCCGACGTGCCCGCCGCCGAGACCGGCCGGGCCCTGGAGATGCTCGGCTCCGGCGAGCTCGACGCCTGGTGGCCCGGGCTCGCGCAGACCTGGCCCCGGCTGACCGTCTCGCACGCGCCCGGCCTGGAGTGGGCCGAGGGACTGACCATGGTCGAGGCGGCCGAGCGGGAAGGCGTGGAGCCGGCCGAGTTCTGCCGGCGGCTGCTCGTCGAGACCCGGCTGGAGGCCGGCTGCGTGTCGGCCCGGCCGGACGAGGGGCCCGAGGGCGAGGAGTCCGTCCGGCGGATGCTGCGCCACCCCGCGCAGACCGGAGGCTCCGACGGCATCTACGTGGGCGGTCATCCGCATCCGCGCGGCTTCGGGGCGTTCGCCCGTTTCCTCGGCACGCACGTGCGCGAGCTGGGCGACTGGACGTGGGAGCAGGCCGCCGTCCACCTGGCCGCGCATCCGGCGCGCCGCTTCGGGCTGGCGGACCGGGGGCTGCTGCGGGCCGGGTTCGCGGCGGACGTGGTGGTGTTCGACCCGGCCACGGTGGCCGACCGCGCCACCTACGACTCGCCCCGTACGCTCGCGACAGGGGTGGACGACGTGCTGGTGTCCGGCGTGCCGGTGCTGGCGGCCGGCGAGCCGACCGGAGCCACGCCCGGCCGGGCGCTGCGCTCCCGCTGACACCCACCCCGACGAGCATCAGGAACCGGGAAAGAGGAGACGTCGTGCAGGAAGCCATCGGCCGTTCGATCTTCGACGGCGGCCTGCCGTTCCCCGTGATGGTCGTGCACCGCGAGGCGCTGGAGCACAACATCGCGACCATGGCCGCGTTCGCCCGCGACCACGGCATGGAGCTCGCCCCGCACGCCAAGACCCACATGTCGCCCGAGATCGCCGCCCGGCAACTGGAGGCGGGCGCCTGGGGGCTGACCGTGGCGACGACGCGGCAGGCCATGGCGGCGCGCTCGTTCGGCGCCGCGCGGATCGTCGTGGCCAACCAGCTCGTGGACCCGGCCGGCCTGGCGTGGGCCGCCGCCGAGCTGGCCCGCGACCCCGGATTCGACCTGCTGAGCTTCGCCGACTCCGCCGCCGGCGTGGACATCCTCGCCAAGCACGCCGGCCCCCGGCCGTTCAGGGTGCTCGTGGAGCTGGGCCACCACGGCGGGCGGGCCGGCTGCCGGTCGCTGGAGGAGCTGCTGGAGGTCGTCCGGTACGTCCAGGAGAGCCCGGGTGTGGAGCTGGCCGGCATCGCCGGGTACGAGGGCGGGCTGGCCGGCGCCGACGAGGTCCGCGCCTACCTGCGCGCCCTCCAGGACGCCGTCGAGCACGTGCGCCTCAGGCGGCCCGTGCTGACCGTCGGCGGCAGCCAGTGGTTCGACGTGATCGGCAGGGAGCTCGTCGCCACCAAGGCCACCGTGGTGCTGCGCAGCGGCGCCTACGTCACCCACGACGACGGCTACTACCGCGAGCGCACCCCGTTCAACCGCGTCGAGGGCGAGCTGCGGCCCGCGCTGGAGGTCTGGGCGCACGTGCTGTCCACCCCCGAGCCCGGCCTGGCCGTCGTGGGCATGGGCAAGCGCGACGCCCCGTACGACGAGGGCCTGCCCGTCCCGAAGCGGGGCGGCGTCACGGTGCTGCGGATGCAGGACCAGCACACGATGGTCCAGGCCGACGGGCTGCGCCCCGGTGATCTGCTCGCGTTCGGCATCTCGCACCCGTGCACCGCGTTCGACAAGTGGCGGGCGCTGCCGGTCGTCGACCGTGACTACCGTATCGTCGGCGAGATCACCACTCTCTTCTGAGGAGCACGCATGAAGAAGGAGCTGCGCAGCACCGAGGGCGCCGCGCCCGTCGGCGCCTACTCCCAGGGCCTGGTCGTCGGCGACTTCGTCTACACCTCCGGCGCCGGTCCGCTGCACCCGGAGACCGGCGAGGTCGTCGGCGACGACGTGGCGGCCCAGACCCACCAGACGATGCGCAACCTCGGCGCCATCCTCGCCGCCCACGGGCTCGGGTTCGACGACGTGATCAAGGCGACGGTTCACCTGCAGCACCTGCAGCGCGACTTCGCCGCCTTCAACGAGGTCTACAAGTCCTACTTCACCCAGCCGTACCCCGTGCGGACCACGGTCGGCTCGGACCTGATGAACATCCTCGTGGAGATCGACTTCGTCGCGCACAAGAGCGCCTAGGCGGCACTGCGAGGCCCGGACGGAACTGTAAGGTCGGCTCGTGGACAGTTCGGTGTACGTCTTCGTCGAGGATCTGCGCGGTGAAGGCGTCGAGCGGGTGCTCGACAGGATCGGCGGCTACGGCGTCACCGGCGTCACCGTCGGCGCGGTGCACCACGCCTGCCGCGACGTCACCCCGCACGGGCTGTCCCGGCTGACCGTCCGCCACGACGCCGCCCACTTCACGCCGCCGCCCGAGCTGTTCGCCGGGCTGCGGCTCAAGCCGCCGACCGGCCACCCGGACGTCCTGGACGGGCTGGCCGACGCGTGCGCTCGGCGCGGACTGAAGCTGCACGGCTGGACGGTGTTCCTGCGCAACGCGACGCTCGGCGTCCGCCACCCGGACGTGACCGTGCGCGACTGCTTCGGCGACCGCGGCTCGCCCGCCGACCTGTGTCCCGCGCATCCCGACGTGCGCGACTACGCCGTGGCCCTCGCCCGGTCCGTCGCCCGGCTCGGCGTGGAGAGCGTGGTGGCCGAGGCGCTGCACTTCAACCCGCTGCGCGCGCAGCGCTCGTTCGTGCCGCTCGGGCCGATGGACACGTACCTGTTCGGGCTCTGCTTCTGCGACTACTGCATGCGCCGCGCCACCGACCTGGGCGTCAACGCCGAGGCGGCGCGCGAGGAGTGCGCCGGCATCGTCGGGCGCGTCCTCGACGGCGACCCGCCCGCGCAGGGCGAGGTGACGCGGGCCGCGCTCACCGCCTACGCCGGTCCCGAGGTCGTGGCCTACGCCCGGGCCCGGTCGGAGACCGTGACGACGCTGGTGTCCGAGGTCGCCTCGGCCGTCGACGCCGAAGGGGCGAGGCTCGTCTTCGTCGACTCCACCGGCGCGGTGAAGGGGTACACCGACGGGCTGCCCACCCCCGGCCTCGCCGCGCACGACGCCTGGCAGCTCGGCGTCGACCTGGTCGCGCTCGGCGACCTCGTGCCGGCCTTCGGGGTGCTCGCCTACGCCCGCGACGCGGCCCGGGTGGCCGACGACGTCGGCGCCTACCTGCGCTCGGTCGGCAAGGACCGCGAGGTGCGGGCCGTGCTGCGGCCCGGCCACCCCGACAGCGACTCGGCCGACCGGCTCGTGGCCAAGGCCCGCGGGGCCAAGGCGGCGGGGGCGGCGGCGGTCGACTTCTACGCGTACGGGCTGGCGCCCCACCCGGTGCTGGACCGCATCCCGGCCGCCCTGGCGGAGGCGCAGTAGCCGCGGAACGGACCGCCGGCCCGTCCAGGACCGTTACCGGGCGACCTGTGAGGCCGCCGGCCCGTCCAGGACTGTTACCGGGCGACCTGTGAGGCCGCCAGCCCGTCCAGGACCGCCGACACCGCCTCTTCCGCGAACCCGCCGGTCGCCGGCTGCCCACGGAACACCGCCCGTACCCACACCGCCCCGGCCAGCAGGTCCACGACCAGCATCGGGTCGGCCGTCCGGCTGAGCTCGCCCCGCCGTACCGCCCGCTCGAACACCGGCCGCTCCCGCGCGAACCGGTCGGCGAAGAAGCGCCGCCCGTCCAGCTCCGGATGGCGTACGGCGGCGGCCAGCGCGGCGAGCGCGATGTCGCGCGCCGGAGGCCGCGTCAGCAGGGCCGCCATGCCCTCGACCAGCGCGACCAGGTCGCCCCGCAGGCTGCCCGTGTCGGGCGGATCGAACCCCAGCACGTCCGCCTCCACCAGCGCCGCCCCGAGCAGCGCGGCCTTCGACGGCCACCAGCGGTAGATCGTCGTCTTGTTCACGCCGGACCGCTCGGCCACGCCCTCGACCGTCAGCCCGTCGTAGCCCCGCTCGGCGACCAGCCGGAGCGTCGCGTCGAAGATCTCCTGCTGCTTCCTGGGCGCCATGCCGTCATTTTCTCCCGGTGAACGCGGTGACCACGCCCATCCCCAGGTAGACCACGCCGCTGACGTACCGCAGGGTGCGGGCCCGGCGGGCCAGCCGGGTGCCGAGTGCGCCGGCCGTGAGCGCGTACACGATGTCCGACAGCAGGCCGAACGTGAGCAGCGTGACCCCGAGCACCACGATCTGCAGGGCCGGCGAGCCCGCGCGCTGGTCCACGAACTGCGGCAGGAGCGCCAGGAAGAACAGCGTGACCTTGGGGTTGAGCACGTTGACCACCACCCCTTCGAGGAAGACCTTGGGCAGCGGCTGGGGCCGCAACGCCCGTCCGGCCGCCTCCTCCTTCGAGGTGAGCGCGCGGACGCCCAGGTAGACGAGGTACGCGACCCCGGCCCACTTGACGATCCCGAAGAGCGTCGCCGACTTCGTGATCAGATACGACAGGCCGGCCGCCGCGGCGGCGATGTGCACGAGCGTGCCCGTCTCCACGCCGAACGCGCTGGCCAGGGCCGCGGCTCTGCCCTGGGCGAGGCCGCGGGCGGCGATGTAGAGATGGTTGGGGCCCGGGATGACCACGAGGGCCAGGGAGGCGCCGGCGAAGAACACGAACGTCGACCAACTGATCATGAAATATCAGCGTAGAGGCGGCCTTTTATAGATATGAAGGCCAATGGCGGGCGGTAGAGGTGGGCCAATGAGTGTCGGCGGGTCGTGGCATAGTTGCTGAACGTGAAGGGTCTCCTGGTGGGTCGCGGTAGCGAGTTGGCGCGGCTCGTCGGCGTGCTGGAGTCCGCCGCGGCCGGCACCGCCGGGGTCGCGCTCATCGGCGGCGACGCGGGCATCGGCAAGACGCGCCTGGCGACCGAGCTGGTGGCCGAGGCGCGCGAGCGCGGCTTCCACGTGCTGTCCGGGCAGTGCGCCGAGCTCGGCGACGCCCTGCCGTACCTCCCGCTCGCCGACGCCCTGCGCGGCGCCGAGCCCGCGGTGCGCGAGGCCGCCGAGGCGCACCCGCTGCTCGGGCAGCTGCTGCCCGGCGCCGAGAGCGCCCAGTCGGCCGGCCTGACGCAGCAGCGGCTGTTCGGGTCGCTGCTGGGGCTGCTGGCGGGCATCCAGCCCGTCCTGTTCGTCATCGAGGACCTGCACTGGGCCGACCGCTCCACCCGCGACCTGCTCGTGTTCCTCAGCCGGATGGTGCAGAGCGAGCGGGTCTGCGTGGTCGGCACCTACCGCACCGACGACCTCCACCGGCGCCACCCGCTGCGGTCCGTGCTGGCCGAGCTGAAGCGGCTGCCCACGGTCACGGCGGTCGAGCTGGGGCCGCTCGACACGGGCCAGATGTCCGACTACGTCGCCACCATGGGCGAGGTCGCCGCGCAGGAGCTCGGCATGATCGTCGCCCGCGCCGACGGCAATCCGTTCTACGCCGAGGAGCTCTTCGCCGCCATGTCCGAGGGCGACAGCCTGCCCGACGGCCTGGCCAGCCTGCTGCTGTCGCGGGTCGAGGTGCTGTCCGAACCGGGGCAGAGCGTGCTGCGCGCCGCCGCCGTGGCCGGGCGGCGCGTCGAGGACGAGCTGCTGCGCGAGGTCTCCGGGCTGCCGCTCGCCGACTTCGAGGAGGCCGTACGCGAGATCGTCTCGCGCGGGCTGCTCCGCGTCGACGGCTACGGCTACGCCTTCCGCCACGCGCTCCTCCAGGAGGCCGTCTACACCGACCTGCTGCCGGGCGAGCGCACCCGGCTGCACGCCGCGTTCGCGCGGCTGCTCACCTCGCCCGCCGAGCTGGCCCACCACCACCTGGCCGGCCACGACCTCGCCGGAGCCCTGGCCGCCTCCGCCGAAGCCGGCCGGCTGGCCGAGCGGGTCGGCGCGCCGGCCGAGGCGCACCGCCACTACGACCAGGCCCTCTCGCTCTGGGAGCGGGTGCCCGACGCCGAGGCGCTGGCCGGCGAGAGCCGGGCCTCGCTGGCCTTCCGCAGCGCCGTCATGGCCTCCGACAGCGGCGACAACCACCGGGCCGTAGCCCAGCTGCGCGCTTTGCCGCCCACCTCGGCGGTCAACGAGCGGCTGGCCTACTACCTGTACGAGATGGACGACGAGGCCGGCGCCATCGCCGCCGCCGAGCAGGCCGTCGCCACGGCCACCGGCGACGGGTGCCTGGCCCGCGCCCTGGCCACCCAGGCCCGCACGCTCACCTGGGGCCCCCGCCACGCCGAGGGCCA
>NZ_JBFAIA010000258.1:0-8679 GCF_040654455.1 Nonomuraea sp. NPDC050691 | reverse complement strand
AGCGCCGCGCCGAGCCCGGACATCACGGGCCAGGCCGCCACGACGTCCCACGTGAGCGAGCCGAGGGCGCGCAGCGCGTCGTGCTCGCGCAGCCAGGTCGCCGGGGCGTCACCGGCGACCGCCAGCCAGGAGGCGAGCCCGGCGCCCAGCCCGCACAGGGTCAGCAGCGCCCCCACCACGCGGCGCGTGAGCCCCTTCGAGGCCAGCGCCGCCACCACGCCCGCGAGACCGGCCAGCGCGAGGGGCGTCAGCACGGGGGCCAGCTCGCCGCCCGTGGGCGCCGCCGGGTCGGCTCCCGCGCCGCCCGGCACGCCCACGGGGTGCCCGGAGCGCACGGTGATCCAGGCGCGGGTCGCGGCGAACAGCACCAGGGCGCAGCCGAGCGCCGTCAGCCCCACCCACGTCCACAGCTCGCGCCCGCGCCCCGCCGGCCGCGCGGCTCCGACGCCGTCCGGCCGCTTCTCGTCGTGCGGGCCGGTCATGGCGCGGCCGACACCTCCAGCGGATCGGCGTCGAAGCAGGTGCGGTCGCCCGTGTGGCAGGCGGCGCCCACCTGGTCGACCTGGACCAGCAGCGTGTCGCCGTCGCAGTCGAGCGACACCGCCTTGACGTGCTGGACGTTGCCCGAGGTCGCGCCCTTGACCCAGTACTCGGAACGGCTGCGCGACCAGTAGGTCGCCCTGCCGGTCGTGAGGGTGCGGTGCAGCGCCTCGTCGTCCATCCAGGCGAGCATGAGGACCTCGCCCGTGTCGTGCTGCTGGACGATCGCGGGCACCAGCCCGTCGCCGTTGCGCTTGAGCCGCTCGGCGACCTTCGGGTCGAGGGACATGCCGCCATTCAACCAGCCGCGGTGACCGCCCGCCGCACCGGAGCGCCCGGTCAGGCGAGAGCCTGGGAGAGCGTGGCGTAGATGGGGAACAGCGGCGCCAGGTTGGTGCGGCGCAGCCGGCGCAGCACCTGGCCGCCGGGCGCGACGAGGGCGATGCTGCCCTCGCGCGCGCGCAGGTCGGCGCGGACCCGGACGAGCACGCCGAGCCCGGTCGTGTCGATGAACGTCAGCGCGCTCAGGTCGACGACCAGCCGGGAACCTCGCGCTCTGGCCGACTCGTCGAGGCAGGTGCGCATCCGCCCCGCGTTGTCGACGTCGACCTCTCCGGCGAGGCTGACGACCATCAGGTCGCCGTGCCTGCGCCGCGTCATCCGCAGCACGTCCACGCCCGCTCCCCGTGACGCCCGCCGGCCCCGCGGGCCGGTCCCGTGTCCAGTACCGTACCGGGTTCGGCGGCTCGTCACCCTGGGTTCGTTGAAGAATGCACTACGTGATCACGCCTGGCCGGGTACGGTCGTCGGCGGCGGCGCGAGGAGCGGGCCGCGGGAGACGGGGCCCGGAGGGGGCACCGGGGAGGGTCGTGATGGACGTCGCGGGGTCCGTCCTGGACCCGGAACTGGGTGACCATGTGTGCCTGCCGTTCGCGGGCGAGGGCGAGCGGATCGCGGCCACGCGGCTGTTCACCGCGAACGGCCTGCGGCGCGGCGCCCGGGTGCTCATCGTCACCTGCGCCCGCACGCCCGAGGAGACCAGGGCCTGGCTGGCCCCGGCCGTGCCGGGGCTGGCGCGGGCCGAGGCGGAGGGCCGGGTCGTGATCCGGCCGGCCGGCGGCACCACCCTGACCGGCCGGCGGCCGGACCCGAGCCGGGTGCTCAAGGGACTGAGCGCCGCGGTCGAGCGGGCCGGGGAGGACGGCCACGCCGGTCTGTACGCGCTGGTGGACGCCGCGTGGGGGGCCGGCGACCCGGCGCGGCAGACGACGTGCGAGGCGGTCTCCAACCCGCTGTTCGGCGAACGGCGGCTGGCGTCGGTGTGCCAGTACGACCTGCGGCTGTTCTCCGGCGAGGCGGTGGAACGGGCGGCGTCCGTCCACCCGATCGCGCCGGAGCGTGCGGCGTTGCGCTACGCCGTGACGTCCCGGCCGCCGGGGCTGCGGCTGTCGGGGGACGTGGACCTGACCAACCGGCAGGCGCTGGCCTCGGTGCTGGCGCCGCTGGAGCGCGAGCCCGGCGAGGTGGTCCTCGACGTGACGGCGATGGGGTTCATCGACGCCGGGTCGGCGCAGCTCCTCGCGGCGACGGCGCTGGCCCGGCAGGGCCGTCCCACGGTCGTGGTGTGCGGGGAGGCCGTGGCGCGGGTGCTGCGGCTGGTGCGGGCCGACGCGCTGCTGACGGTCCGCCGGGGTGCCGATGGGTAGGCCGGCGCTGGTGCGGAGCTTCGCGCGGGGCCGCATCACCGTGGTGCGGCGCGCGGTGGCGGAGTTCGCCGCGGCGGAGGGACTGGCGGGCCGCCGGCTGGAGGACTTCGTGCTCGCGGTCAACGAGATCACCACGAACGCGGTGCTGCACGGCGGCGGCAGCGGCCGGCTGCGCCTGTGGTCGCTGGACGGGCGGCTGTGGTGCGAGGTGACCGACGACGGGCCGGGCCTGCCGCCGGGGTGGATGGGGTCGGAGCGGACGCCGTCGCGTTACGACACGGGCGGCCGGGGGCTGTGGCTGACCCGGCTGCTCTGCGACCACGTGACCATCGTCTCCACACCCGCCGGGACCAGCGTGACGTTCTCCACCTGCACGGGCTGAGCGCGTGCCGGCGCCCGGCCCTCCAGGCCCTGAGGTCTTCAAGGGGTCAGGAGCGGGCGGCGGACACCCAGGAGGCGTGCAGGGCCGCGTAGACGCCGTCGTCCTCCCGGACGAGCTGCTCGTGCGGGCCGCGCTGGACCAGCCGGCCGCCGTCGAAGACCAGCACCTCGTCGGCGTTCTCCGCCGTCGAGAGCCGGTGCGCGATGGAGATGGCCGTACGGCCGCGCGTGACGCCCTCCAGCGCCCGGGCGAGGCGCACCTCCGTGGCCGGGTCCACGGCGGAGGTGGCCTCGTCGAGCAGCAGCAGGTCGGGGTCGGCGAGGTAGGCGCGGGCCAGGGCGACGAGCTGGCGCTCGCCCGCCGACAGCGACTCGCCGCGCTGCCCCACGGGCGTGGCGAGCCCGGCGGGCAGGCCGTCCACCCAGTCGGCCAGGCCCAGCTCGGTCATGGCCAGCTCGATCTCCTCGCGGGTGGCGGACGGCCGGCCGTAGCGGACGTTGTCCTCCAGGGTGCCGTCGAACAGGAATCCGTCCTGCGGCACCATCACGATGCGCTCGCGCAGCGACGAGAAACGCACGCCGCGCAGGTCGTGCCCGTCGACGGTGACGCGGCCGGAGACGGGGTCCATGAGCCGGGTGAGCAGCTTGGCGAACGTGGTCTTGCCGGACCCGGTCTCCCCCACCACGGCCACGCGGGAGCGCGGCGGGATCACGGCCGTCACCTCGCGCAGCACGGGCGGGCCGCCGGGGTAGGCGAAGTGGACGCCCTCGAAGGCGACGGAGATGGGGCCGCGGGGCAGCTCCACGCCCTCGGCGCCCGGGTCGGCGACGTCGGGCGGCGTGTCGAGCACCCCGAGGATGCGCCGCCAGCCGGCCACGGCGTTCTGGGCCTCGTTGAGCACCTCGGTGGCGGTCTGGAGCGGGGAGACGAACAGCGTCACGAGGAACAGGAATGCCACCAGCCGCCCGGCCGTGATGTCGCCGGACAGGCCGAGCCTGACGCCGAGCAGCACGATCCCGGAGATCGCGAGGGCGGCGACGATCTCGGTCAGCGGGAAGACGAAGCCGACGATGGTCTGCGCCCGGGTCTGGGCCGCCTTGTTGGCGTCCACGGCCTTGTCGACGCGCTCGGCGGTGCGCCGCTCCGCCGCGTACGCGCGGATGACGGCGGCGCCGACGACGGACTCGCTGACGGCGGCGAGCATGTCGCCGGTGCGCTCGCGGACCGAGGTGTACGCGCCCGACAGCCACCGCTGGAAGCGCGGCAGGGCGATCATCAGCGGCAGGAAGCACGCCCACACGAGCAGCGTGAGCTGCCAGGAGTAGACGAACATCAGCACGCTGGCCACGAGGAGCTGGCCGAGCGCCACGATGATCATCAGCCCGCCCCACTGCATGAACGTGCTGATCTGGTCCACGTCGTTGGTGACGCGGGAGACCAGCGCGCCGCGCCGCTCGGTGTTCTGGGTGAGCACCGACAGGTCGTGGACGTGGCGGAAGCCGCGCACGCGCAGGGTGGCCAGCGACGACTCGGTCGCCTTGTAGAGGCGGACGTTCATGACGTAGCCGGCCAGGGCGGTCAGCACGACGGCCGCCGCGCACAGCAGGACGGCACGGGTGACGTACCCGACGTCGGGCGAGGAGTCCTTCAGGCCCGTGTCGATGGTCTGCTGCACCGCGATCGGCACGATGACCTTGCCGGCCGTGGCCACCACCGCGAGGGCGAGCGTCCCGGCGAGCCCCTTGCGGAACTCGGGCGTCAGGGACAGCCCGCGGCGGATGGTGGCCAGCGCGGAGCGTTCGGCACTGGCGCCGATCCCCCGGACGTCGCTCACGCGTTGATCCCCTCTTCCTCGGCGGCCGCGACCGCGGCCCGCTCGGCTGCTTCCTGCCCGGCCGCCCCGCGGGCGGCCTCCTCCTCGGCCGAGAGGGCGGCGCGCTCGGCCTCCTCGCGCTCGTAGGCGGTGACCAGGTTGCGGTAGCCGGCGCAGCGCGCGAGCAGCTCGTCGTGCGTCCCGCGGTCCACGACGCGGCCCCGGTCGAGGTAGACGACCTCGTCGGCGAGGGCGATCGTGGCCATCCGGTAGGCGACGACCACCACGCTGGAGGCGGCGGCCGCGTCGCGCAGGCCGTGCAGGATGCGCGCCTCGACCTGCGGGTCCACGCTGGAGGTGGCGTCGTCGAGGATGAGCAGACGCGGTCTGCGGGCGACCGCGCGGGCCAGCGCGAGCCGCTGCCGCTGGCCGCCCGACAGGGTGGCGCCCCGCTCCCCCACCCGCGTGTCGAGGCCGTGCTCCAGGCGGGCCACGAACCCGTCGGCCTGCGCCAGGCGCAGGGCCGCCCACACGTCCTCGTCGCCGATGGGCAGGCCGAGGGTGATGTTGCCGCGCACGGTGTCGTCGAACAGGAACGTCTGCTGCGGCACCAGCGCGACCGACTCGGCGACGGCGCCGTACGGCAGCTCGCGCAGGTCCACGTCGTCGAGCAGCACGTGCCCGTCCGCCGGGTCCACGAGCCGGACGAGGAGCTGCACCAGCGTCGACTTGCCGGAGCCGGTCGGGCCGACCAGCGCGACGGTGCGCCCCGGCTCCACCCCGAAGGAGACGTCGTGGAGCACGGCGGCGGCGTCCGGGCCGGCGCCGTAGGAGTAGGACACGCCCGAGGCCTCCAGCCGGGCCGGGTCCGACGTCGGGGGCGGGGCGGTCCGGCCGTACTCCATGGAGCCGCTCGCCTCCAGCACGGCCCGCACCCGCTCCCAGCCGACCACGCTGCGCGGCAGCTCGGCGAGCACCCAGCCGAGCGCCCTGATGGGGAAGGCGAGCAGGGTGAACAGGTAGGCGACCTGCACGAGCTCGCCCGGGTCGATGGAGCCGGACGCGAGCCGCGCGGCGCCGACGCCGAGCACGGCGAGCACGCCCAGCGTGGGCAGCGCCTCCAGCATCGGGTCGAACAGGCCGCGCACCCGGCCGACGGCGATGTTCGCGTCGCGCAGTTCCTCAGCCCGCCGCCGGAACCGGTCGGTCTCCAGCTCCTCCCTGCCGAGGGTCTTGACGACGAGGGCGCCGTCGAAGCTCTCGTGCGCGATCTCGCTGACCTCGGCGCGCAACTGCTGGGCGCGGGTCGCGAGCGGGCTGAGCCGGCGCTGGTAGACGAGGTTGAGCACGGCGATGGCCGGGAAGATCAGGAAGCCCACGGCGGCGAGCGCCGGGTCGGTGAGGACCATCGCGACGGCCGCGGTGACGAGCATGACGACGACGCCCACGGCCATGGGCAGCGGCGCGAGCGGCGCCCAGGCGGCCTCGGCGTCGGAGCTGGCGTTCGACAGGAGCTGGCCGGTCGGATGCCGGTGGTGCCAGGCGAGCGGCAGCCGCAGGTACTGCTTGGTCACCTCGCGGCGGGAGCGGGCCTGCATGCGGTACTGCATGAGCCCGGCCAGGATGCGCCGGCCGGCGACGCCGATCGACTTGAGCAGCGCCGCGCCCATGATCAGCAGCACGCCGGTCCACAGGGCGCCCGCGGTCGCGGAGCCGGTGGAGAAGGCGGGCAGCACGACGTGCTCGGTGGCCCAGCCGAGCGCCCAGGCGGAGCCCACGGTCATGCCTCCGTACACGGCGCTGGCCAGGACGGCCGAGGTGAACACCGCCTTCTCCGCGCGGATCGCCACCCCGAGGACGCGCATTCCCTGACGCATGACGGCCGAGGTCACCTTGCTGGCCACTCGATGGGTTTCCTTCCGTCGCGACTGCTATGTCCGTAAGTCCCAATCACTCCGGATCATTACGTTATTCCCCATGGGTAAGGTTGAGAGCGTGACTCACGCTCGCGGCGAACGCGCGGCCCTGTGCGACCTGCTCGACCGGCTGGGCCCCGACGCCCCGACCCTCTGTGACGGGTGGTCCACCTACGACCTCGCCGCCCATCTCGTGCTGCGCGAGCGCCGGCCCGACGCGATGGCGGGCATCGCGCTCAAGCCGCTGGCGGGCCACACCGCCTCGGTCCAGGAGGCCCTGAAGGCCCGCCATCCGTACCCCGAGCTGGTCGGGCTGGTGCGCAGGCCGGGCGGCGTCTACGGGCTGCTGCCGTTCCTGGACGACGCGGTCAACACGCTGGAGATGTTCGTCCACCACGAGGACGTGCGCCGGGCCCAGCCGGAGTGGGAGCCGCGCGCGATGCCCGAGGACCTCGACCGGCTCATGTGGAAGCGCGTGTCGGCCGGCGGGAGGCTCATGCTGCGCCGCGCGCCGGTGGGCGTGGTGCTGCACCGGACGGGTGGCGGCGTGGCGCTCGGCGGCCCGAGGATCGGCCCCAAGGTGGAGGTCACCGGGCCGGCGCCGGAGCTGCTGCTGTTCTGCTTCGGGCGGCAGGAGCACGCGCGGGTGGAGCTCACGGGCGCCCCCGAGGCGATCTCCCGCCTCAAGGGCGCCCACCTCGGCATCTAGGGCGGGGCGCGGCGGTCAGTCACCGCCGTAGACGCGCAGGGCGACGTTCGCCTGGGCGAGGCGGCGCAGCCCGGTGAGCAGCGTGTCGCCCACCAGCGTGCCGAGCACCACCACCTCCAGCGCCCGCTCCCGGTCGTCCAGGTCGCCGACGACCCTCATGTCGGCCTCCGCGATCCGCTCGGCCGCCTCGGCGTAGTCGGGCAGCGCGCCGAGCATGTCCTCGCGGCCGAGGTCCTCCAGGCTCGCCAGGACGCCGACCAGCGCGGCGTACGAGGGGTGCTCACGCATGTCCTTCCACCCCCGGCGCGCGCACAGCTCGTCGAGCACCCGCCGCGCCCGCTCCACGTGCGGCCC
Source organism: Nonomuraea sp. NPDC050691 (assembly GCF_040654455.1). Taxonomy (NCBI): domain Bacteria; kingdom Bacillati; phylum Actinomycetota; class Actinomycetes; order Streptosporangiales; family Streptosporangiaceae; genus Nonomuraea; species Nonomuraea sp. NPDC050691. Next base: position 1,259 of record NZ_JBFAIA010000258.1, on the reverse strand, counting down.
CGGCTGCGGCTCCTGGCGGGCGGTGACCGTGAGCTGGCCCAGCCCCAGCAGGTTGTTGCCGCTGACCTCCGGGTCGTCCAGGTGCCGGACCAGTTCGCCGATGGCGGCGATGCTCAGGCCGCCGTACTCGGCCAGCGCGCGGACCAGCTTGAGCCGCCGGACGTGCGCGGGGCCGTAGTCGGCCTGGTTGCGGCCCACCGGCCGGCCCGGGGGCAGCAGCCCCTCCCGCAGGTAGTACTTGATCGTCGGGACGGGCACTCCCGTGTCCGCACTCAGCTCGGCCATGCGCACCTTGTGACTCCCCTCTTGTGGACAGTGGAGAGTTTAGCTATAGATAGTAGTAAGTAGCACTATCCGCTATCCACCAAGGAGGCGCCATGTTGCGCTGGCATCGCCCGCTGATGGTCTCGACGGGGCTCATGTCCGCCCTCGCCGTGATGACCGCCGTGGCGCTCGTCCTGGACGACCGCACGCTCGACGGCATGCCCGTCTGGGCCAAGCCGCTCAAGTTCGCCATGTCCGTCGCGGTCTACTCCTTCACCTGGGCCTGGCTGCTGTCGTTACAGCGCCGCGAGCGCCGCTGGGGGCGCCTGGCCGGCACCGTCCTCGCCGTGGCGGGGGTCGCCGAGGTCGCGCTCATCACCTTCCAGGCCGCCCGTGCCCACCGCAGCCACTTCAACGCCGCCACGCCGTTCGACGCCGCCCTGTTCAGCGTCATGGGGGTCATGATCATCAGCCTGATGGTGGCGAACATCGTCGCCGCGATCGCCGTCCTGCTCGACCGCCAGGCCGACGGGCCCTCCACCTGGGCGGTCCGCTTCGGGCTGGTGATCTCCACGCTGGGGATCGCGACCGGCGGCCTCATGCTCGGCCCGCGTCCCGGCCAGAGCGTCGCGGGCGGCGTCATCGGGGCCCACACCGTCTCCGCCCCCGACGGCGGGCCCGGCCTGCCGCTGCTCGGCTGGAGCACCGTCGCCGGCGACCTGCGAGTGCCGCACTTCGTCGGCATGCACGCCCTCCAGCTCCTGCCGCTGCTGCCCCTCGCCCTCGCGGCCCTTTCCCGCCGCTTCCCCGTCCTCGCCCCCGAGCGCGTACGGCAGGGCCTGACGATCACGGCCGGCGTCGTGTACGCGGGCGTGTTCGGGCTGGTGCTGTGGCAGGCGGGGATGTCGAACCCGTTGCGGGTCATCTCGCCGCGGAAGCGGGCCGTGTTGGCGCGCAGCTGCTCGCGTGCCTCCCCGGTGGTCTCCAGCAGGTCG
>NZ_JBFAIA010000257.1:0-8873 GCF_040654455.1 Nonomuraea sp. NPDC050691 | reverse complement strand
GTCACGGCCGTGCTCACCTCCGTCACGCTCGTCCCCGCCCTGCTCGGGCTGCTCGGCCACCGCGTGAACGCGCTCAGGCTGCCCTTCCTCGGCCGCCCGATCACCCGGGCCACCGCCGCGGCCCGCGGCCTGGCGCCCGTCACCGTCCCCGTCACCGGGACGCGGACCGGGACCTGGCCGGGCGAGGTGCGCTTCCGCGGCCTGCCCGCGAGCGGCGCCGACATCACCCTGCGCGTGGCGGGTCCGGGCCCGGTCCGCGTCACGGCCATCGCCGAGACCGACGGCCTGCGTGCGGTGCCGGGGTTCACGGCCATGCCACCGTCCCTGGTGGCCTCGACCAGGGAGGACGGCGGCCTCATGGCGGTCACCCGCACCGCCGCCTTCTGACCGCGGGCGGACCCGCCGCCGAGGCCCGTGGCCGGTGAACCCGGCGAAGCCGGCACGCGTATCTGGCTTCGAGACCTACGAGGAGGCGTCGTCGTGGCCATGCCGGCAGGGCTCGGGAAGATCGCGATCGCGGCGGCGCTGGCGTCGGCCGTCCTGGTCGTCGCCCCCGGCGCCGCCGTCGCCGAGCCATCGCCGGCCAAGGTCCGGGCCCGGCTGGAGAAGCTCAACGAACGCGCCGACCAGATGGTCGAGCGGTACAACCAGGCCACCGAGGCGTACAAGAGGGCCAAGAAGAAGCACGACGGCCTCGACGCCGAGCTCGTCCGCAAGAACGCCCAGGCCGCGGAGCTGCGCGCGGATCTCATGGCGGCGGTGGTCGACGACTACCGGTCGGGCCCCGTGCCCGTCTGGGGCGGGGTCGTCGCCGACGGCGACCCGCGGGCCGTTCTGGGCGCCATGGCCACCCTTGACCGGATCGCCGAGACGAGGGCGGCGAAACTGCGGGCCTTCCAGGCGGCCACCAAGGACTTACGCGACCGGTACGGCGAGGCCCAGCGCGTCCTGGACGAGACCGAGGCGGCCCGTGACAAGGTGCGCGGCGAGAAGGCCGAGGTGGAGAAGCTGATCGCCGAGCAGACGAGGCTGCTGCGCCGGATCGGCGCCTTCAAGACCGGCAACCCGAGGAGCACGGGCATCGCGTACACCGGGCCGGCCTCCGGCAACGCCCGCGCGGCGCTGCTGTTCGCCTTCGCCCAGATCGGCAAGCCCTACCGGTACGGGGGCACGGGACCCGGCTCGTACGACTGCTCCGGCCTGACCCAGGCGGCCTGGCGCGCCGCCGGGGTCGCGCTGCCCCGCACGACCTTCACGCAGTGGAGCTGGGGCGCCGGCCGCCGCGTCCCCCTGGACGCCCTGCGACCCGGCGACCTGCTCTTCAGCAAGGGGCTGGGGCACATGGGCATGTACGCGGGCAACGGCAAGATGGTCCACGCGCCGCAGACCGGCGACGTCATCAAGCTCAGCGACCTGGACGGCTACTGGCGCGGCCGCCTCGCCGGCGCCATCCGCCCGTAGGGCGCCGCTCACTCCCGGAGGAGTGACGCCATGAGGCAGATCGTCGCGAGCCCGTTCATCTCGTTCGACGGGGAAGGCCGCGATCAAGGCCGCGCCCGCCGCGACGAGAACGACTGACCGCGGTACGGGGATGCCGGCTGACCAGCACACGCGGGCCGGCTGACCGCTGCGCGGCCTCGGCGCGGCGCTAAACTTGCAGCGTTCGTTCTCTTGTATTGTTCGTGTTTATGAAGGTAGGTTCGGCGGTATGAGCGCGCCCACGACTCCGACCACCGCCGAGGAGCTGCGCGGCGCCGGCCTGCGGGTGACGGCCGCCCGGGTCGCGCTGCTCGAGACCGTCCGGCACGGTGACCACCTCGACGTCGAGGCGATCGCCTCCGGGGTGCGCGACCGCGTGGGACACATCTCCCTGCAAGCCGTCTACGAGGCCCTGCACGCGCTCACCGCGGCGGGCCTCATACGCCGCATCGAACCGGCGGGCAGCCCGGCCCGGTTCGAGGGGCGTATCGGCGACAACCACCACCACGTCGTGTGCCGGTCGTGCGGCGTCGTCGCCGACGTCGACTGCGCGGTCGGCGAGACGCCCTGCCTGCACGCTTCCGACGACCACGGCTTCTCGATCGACGAGGCCGAGGTCATCTACTGGGGCCTGTGCCCCGAATGTTCCACCGCCTGCACTTCCTGAGCACGTGATCGGCCTAGTCCGGAGGGATTTCCATGTCTGAGAACCACGACGCGATCGTCACAGATCCGAAGACGGATGGTGAGACGGGCGGCTGCCCGGTCGCGCACGGCCGTGCCCCGCACCCCACCCAGGGCGGCGGCAACCGCCAGTGGTGGCCGGAGCGGCTCAACCTGAAGATCCTCGCCAAGAACCCCGCCGTGGCCAACCCCCTCGGTGAGGAGTTCGACTACGCCGAGGCGTTCAAGAGCCTCGACCTGGCGGCCGTGAAGCGGGACATCGCCGAGGTGCTGACGACCTCGCAGGACTGGTGGCCGGCCGACTTCGGCCACTACGGCCCGTTCATGGTCCGGATGGCCTGGCACAGCGCCGGCACCTACCGGATCAGCGACGGCCGCGGCGGCGCCGGGGCCGGCCAGCAGCGTTTCGCGCCGCTCAACAGCTGGCCGGACAACGGCAACCTGGACAAGGCCCGCCGCCTGCTGTGGCCGGTCAAGAAGAAGTACGGCCGGAAGCTCTCGTGGGCCGACCTGATGATCCTGACCGGCAACGTCGCCCTGGAGTCGATGGGCTTCGAGACCTTCGGCTTCGCCGGCGGCCGTGCCGACGTCTGGGAGCCCGACGAGGACGTCTACTGGGGCCCCGAGACCACCTGGCTCGGCGACGAGCGCTACAGCGGCGACCGCGAGCTGGAGAGCCCGCTCGGCGCGGTCCAGATGGGCCTCATCTACGTCAACCCGGAGGGCCCGAACGGCAACCCGGACCCGATCGCCGCGGCCCGCGACATCCGTGAGACGTTCCGCCGGATGGCGATGAACGACGAGGAGACGGTCGCCCTGATCGCGGGCGGTCACACCTTCGGCAAGACCCACGGCGCGGGCCCGGCCGACCACGTCGGCGCCGACCCCGAGGCCGCCCCGATCGAGGAGCAGGGCCTCGGCTGGCGCAACTCCTTCGGCACCGGCAAGGGCGGCGACACGATCACCAGCGGCCTCGAGGGCATCTGGACCAACACCCCGATCACCTGGGACAACAGCTTCTTCGAGATCCTGTTCGGCTACGAGTGGGAGCTGTTCAAGAGCCCCGCCGGCGCGCACCAGTGGCGGCCGAAGGACGGCGCCGGTGCGGGCACCGTCCCCGACGCGCACGACCCGTCGAAGAGCCACGCCCCGACGATGCTGACGACCGACCTGTCGCTCCGCTTCGACCCGATCTACGAGCCGATCTCCCGGCGCTTCCTGGAGAACCCCGCCGAGTTCGCCGACGCCTTCGCTCGGGCGTGGTTCAAGCTGACCCACCGCGACATGGGCCCGGTCGCGCGCTACCTCGGCCCGGAGGTCCCGTCCGAGGTCCTGCTGTGGCAGGACCCGCTCCCCGCGCGGACGTACGAGCTGATCGACGCCGGCGACGTCGCCGCGCTCAAGGAGCAGATCCTGGCCTCGGGCCTGTCGGTGTCGCAGCTCGTGTCCACCGCGTGGGCGTCGGCCTCGTCCTTCCGCGGCAGCGACAAGCGCGGCGGCGCCAACGGCGCCCGCATCCGCCTGCAGCCGCAGAGTGGGTGGGAGGTCAACGACCCCGACCAGCTCGCGACGGTGCTGCGCACCCTGGAGGGCGTCGCGGACGCCTTCAACGCCGCCCAGACCGGCGGCAAGCGGGTCTCGTTCGCCGACGTGATCGTGCTCGCCGGCTGCGCCGCCGTCGAGAAGGCCGCCAAGGACGCCGGCTTCGGCGTCCGGGTGCCGTTCACGCCGGGCCGCGTGGACGCCGCGCAGGACCAGACCGACGTGGAGTCGTTCGCCGCCCTGGAGCCGGCCGCCGACGGGTTCCGCAACTACCTCGGCAAGGGCAACCGCCTGCCGGCCGAGTACCTGCTCCTCGACAAGGCCAACCTGCTGACCCTGAGCGCTCCCGAGATGACGGTCCTCGTCGGCGGGCTGCGCGTCCTGGGCGCCAACCACCAGCAGTCGCCGCTGGGCGTCCTCACCACGAACCCCGGGACGCTGACCAACGACTTCTTCGTCAACCTGCTCGACCTGGGCACGACGTGGAAGGCGACGTCCGAGGACGCGAACACGTTCGAGGGCCGCGACAACGTCACGGGCGAGGTCAAGTGGACCGGCACCCGGGTCGACCTGGTCTTCGGGTCGAACTCCGAGCTTCGGGCGCTCGCCGAGGTCTACGCGAGCGACGACGCGAAGCAGCAGTTCGTGAACGACTTCGTCGCGGCGTGGGCCAAGGTCATGGACCTCGACCGGTTCGACCTGGCCTGATCACCGCCTGACGGCTGACGCCGGACGCACGAGAGCGCCGGCCCGGGTTCGCCCCGGGCCGGCGCTCTTTTCTGTTTGACATCCGGCGCCCCATGCACCACATTCATGTGCGTCACACAATATTTGCGTGACACACATGATGTGTCGCGCATGAATCAGGAAGGGGCCCCCTGTGCCCTCCCCCGCCCGCGCCGCCCCCGCCGAGACGATCTCGCCGGCCAGACGCCGTGCCGTCCTGGCCGTCGTCATCGCGGCGAGCGTCCTCGACCTCCTCGACTCCACCATCACCAACATCGCGGCGCCGACCATCGCCGCCGACCTGCGCGGAGGCGACGCCCTGATCCAGTGGCTGGGCGCCGGCTACGCCCTCGCGCTCGGCGTCCTGCTCGTGCCCGGCGGGCGGCTCGGCGACAAGTACGGCCGCCGCCGCACCTTCCTGGCCGGCATCACCGGATTCACCCTCGCCTCCCTCGCGTGCGGCCTGGCCGCCGACCCCGGCACGCTCATCGCCGCCCGGCTGGTCCAGGGGGCCTTCGGCGCCCTGCTGATCCCCCAGGGGTTCGGCATCCTCAGCGCGGTCTTCCCGCGCGACCAGATCGGCACGGCCTTCAGTGCCTTCCTGCCCGCCCTGGGCGGCTCCGCCGTCGGCGGCCCCCTCCTGGCGGCCGGCCTGATCGAGGCGGACCTGTTCGGCCTCGGCTGGCGGGCGATGTTCCTGATCAACATCGTGCTCGGCGGCGCGATCGTCCTGGCCGCCGCCCGGCTGCTGCCGAAGGACCGCGGCGACGCCGCCGTCTCCCTCGACGGTCCCGGCGCGGCCCTGCTCGCCGCGGCCATGCTCGGCCTGCTCTACGGCCTGATCGACGGCTCGGCCCACGGCTGGGGGGCCGTCCCGCTGCTGTGCCTGGGCGGCGGGCTCGCCTTCTTCGCCCTGTTCGCCCGGCGCCAGCGCACGGCGCCGAACCCGCTCATCGAGCCGTCCCTGCTGCGCAACCGCGGGTTCACCTCGGGGCTCGTCCTCGGCGCCGCGTACTTCGCCGCCGTGTCGGGCCTGCTCTACGTGCTGTCGCTGTTCATGCAGAACGGCCTGGGCTTCACGCCGGTCCGGGCGGCGCTGGGCCTGGCGCCGGTGGCGGCGGGCATCGTCGTGGCCTCCGTCGCCTGCCACCGGCTCATCGCCCGTCTCGGCCGCCGCCTCGTCGTCATCGGCCTGGTCGTCACCCTGGCCGGCACGGGCTGGCTGCTGGCCCTGGTCCTCTCCTCGGGCACCGCGGCCGGCGGCTGGTCGCTCGTCGCGCCGGTGCTCGTCGTCGGCCTGGGCATGGGCACCTGCTCCGGGACGATCTACGTCATCACGGTCGGCGACATCGACCCCGCCGAGTCCGGCAGCGCCAGCGGCTCGCTCACCGCGGTCCAGCAGCTCGCCAACGCCGTCGGAGCCGCCGCCGTGACCACCGTCTACTTCGGCTCCCTCACCGGCGGGCAGGCCACGGCGGCGGCACGCTGCCTCGCCGCGACGGCCGCGACCGCGCTCGTCTGCTGCGCCCTGGTACGGCTCCTGCCCCGCGACGCCGCCCCGCGCCACCACTGACGGCCGGGGCACCCACGGCCGGGGTACGGGCGATCCGCCCAGGCAGAGGTACGTACCGGCCGCGGGTAAGGTAAGGACCGTTTGGCACGGCGTGGCACCGGCCGGCACCTCCGGCCGGGATCGCGGCGCCGGGCTCGGCAACGGCTGAGATCGCCACCCGCCCTTCGTCAGAGGAGGGCGGGAAATGTTGTGGGATCCCGCCATGTCTGACCCACGACGTCCTGATGTGAGATCTGCTCTATGACACACGACGAACAGGTGCCGTCCCGCCCGCAGGAGTCAGGGGATCACCAGCCCCGCCGCCGGCAGCTCGCCACCGGAGACCTGGCCCGGATCAGCGTCTTCGCCGCCCTGATCGCCGTGCTCGGGCTGCCCGGCGGCATCACCGTGCTGGGCAACACGGTGCCGATCACCCTTCAGACGTTCGGCGTCATGCTGGCGGGCGCGGTCCTGGGCGCCCGGCGGGGCGCCCTGGCCGTCGCCGTCTTCCTCGTGCTGGTCGCCGCCGGCCTGCCCCTGCTGGCGGGCGGGCGCGGCGGCCTAGGGGTGTTCGCCGGGCCCTCGGCCGGGTTCCTGCTCGGCTGGCTCCCGGGTGCCGCCTTGACCGGCTGGATCGCCGGAGGCGGCGACCGGACGCCCGGCATCGTGCGGCTCCTGCTCGCGTGCCTGGCCGGCGGCGTCGGCGTGATCTACCTCGTGGGCGTCCCGGTCCAGGCGGCCGTCACCGGACTCCCGCTGGGCCGGGCCGCGCTGCTGAGTTCGGTCTTCCTGCCCGGCGACCTGGTCAAGGCCGTGCTGGCGTCGGTCGTGGCGCGAGGCGTGTACCGCGCCTATCCGGCCGCCGGCGGCGGTTCCAGGGTGCCGTCGAAGGGGAGGCTCTGACCCCGACATGCCGGTCTCCGCACATGTCCTGCGCCACGCCGCCGACCGTCCGCACCACCCGGCCGTCCGCGGCCGTTCGGGCGAGCTGAGCTACGCCGAGCTCGCCGGCCGCGTCGCCGGAGCCGCCCGGCATCTGGCGGACCTCCTGACCGGAGCCGCCCCACCCGGGCCAGACCGGCTCACCGCGGCCGCTCCTCCCCCACCGGACCGGCCCGCCACACCCCCCCTTTCCCCACCCGACCGGCCCACCGCAACCGCCCCACCCCCGCCGGACCTGAGGGCCGGCCGGGGGGCGGTGGTCGCCGTCAGCCTCGACGATCCGGTCGAGCTGCTCGTCGCCGTGCTGGCCGCCGACCTGGCCGGGGCCACGCCGCTGGTGTGCGACCCCGCCTGGGGCCCCGAGCAGCGCGCGCGGGTGATGCGGGCCGTCCCCGTGGACGCCTTCGTCGACGCCCCCCTGTCCGCCCCGGCCGTCTCCCCGCCCCCTCCCCGCGCCGCCGCGCCCGACGACCCGGCGTGGGCCTGCTTCAGCTCGGGGAGCACCGGCAGACCTCGCGCCGTGGTGCGCACCCGCGCGTCGTGGACGGCCTCGTTCCCGCACCTGGACCGTCTCACGGGAATCGGGCCCGGCGACGTCGTGCTGATCCCCGGGCCGCTGGTGTCCTCCCTGTACGCCTTCGCCGCCGTGCACACCCTGGCGACCGGCGCGACGGCCCTCCTGCCGGGCCGCTGGTCACCGGCCGGCCTGACCGCCGACCTGGCCCTGGCCACCGCCGTCCATCTCGTGCCGCACCGGCTGCCCGCCGTGCTCGACGCCCTCGGCCGGACCGCGAGCCCGCTCCGCACGGCAGTGATCGGCGGCGCCGCGCTGCCGGACGGCGCGCGCGAGCGGGCGGCGGCGGCCGGCGTCCACGTCGTGGCCTACTACGGCGCGACCGAGCTGTCCTTCGTGGCCGTGGACGCCGACGGCTCCGGGCTGCGCCCGTTCCCCGGCGTCGACATCGAGGTACGCACCCCGCCGGGGCAGCGGCTCGGGGAGGTGTGGGCCCGCTCCCCCTGGCTGTCCCAGGGGTACCTGGCCGGCGCCACCGGCCCCCTGCGCACCGACGACGCCGGCTGGATGACCGTCGGCGACCTGGCCGAGCCGTACCGGCCGGGCGAGGTCCTGCGCCTGCGCGGCCGCGGTGACGGCGCGATCCAGACGGGCGGCGCGACCGTCGTGCCGGAGGACGTCGAGGAAGTGCTCCGGAGCGTGCCGGGCGTGGGCGACATCGTGGTCGTCGGCTCGCCGCACCCCTACCTCGGCTCCGTCGTCACCGCCGTCCTGGAGACCCGCGACGCCACGCCGCCGCCGCGGGCCCGGCTGGAGGCGGCGGCGCGCAGCGGCCTCGACACCGCCCAGCGGCCCCGCCGCTGGTACGCCGTCCCCGAACTGCCCCGCACGCCCACCGGCAAGCCGGCTCGCGGGCTGGTCGCCACCCGCCTCGCCGACGGCGACCCCGGCCTGCGGCGGCTCGGCTGAGATGGCGGCCGACATCGTGACCGGGACGGGCGGCCCGCCGGTCGTCGTGGCCGCCCGCCGCACCCCCGTCGGCACCGCCGGGCACGCGTTCAAGGCCCTGACCGTCGACCGGCTCGCCGCCCCCGTCATCGCGGCGGTCGCCGGCGACGTCGCCCACCTCGGCGTGCCGGTCGAGGACGTGATCCTCGGCAACTGCATGGGGCCCGGGGGCAACGTCGCCCGCGTCTCCGCGCTGGCGGCCGGGCTGGGACACGGCGTTCCCGGCGTCACGGTCGACCGGCAGTGCGGCAGCGGACTGGCCGCGATCCTGCTCGCCGGCCAGGCGATCCGCGCCGGCGACGCGGACCTCGTCGTCGCGGGGGGCGCGGAGAGCGCGTCCATATCGGCAGCTCCTCCAGGTGGATCTTCTGGAGCTGGGAGGTGATCGCCTTCATGCCCGCCGGGTCGTCGGTCTTGACCTGGTCG
>NZ_JBFAIA010000256.1:0-8881 GCF_040654455.1 Nonomuraea sp. NPDC050691 | reverse complement strand
GCCGGTGCTCGCGGGGAACGTGAGGAGGCGCCGCACTCGCCGCCGCCTGGTCGCGGGGGCCCTCGCGACGGCCGCGCTCGCCGCCGCGGTCGTGCTCGGCCCCAGCTTCCTGCCGGACGGCTCGGGCACGGCCACCTCGTACGCCAACTCGGCGATCGAGATCGAGCAGCGCGGCGATTGGTGGGTGGCCACGATCCGCGACCCGTTCGCCGACCACGCGCTCTACTCGGAGGGATTCCGGGCGGTGGGGCTCGACATCACGCTGGAGCTGGTGCCGGTCGCCCCTGGCATGGTGGGGGAGGTGATCAAGATGGGAGGCGGCGGTGGCACCGGCCCGTCCCTGGGTATGGGCGGCAACCTCGAGCCCGAGGGCTGCACGATCGGTCAGCCGGACTGCGCGCTCACCGTTCAGGTGGGCCGCGACTGGACCGGCAAGGGTGTCCTGTCCCTCGGCCGCGAGGCCAGGCCGGGGGAGCGGTACCAGTCGTTCAGCGTGGCCACCCGCAAGGGGGAGATGCTGGCCGGGGTCCGCGTGGACGAGCGGCCGGTGCGCGAGGTCCTGGCCGAGGTCCGCCGGCGGGGTCTCAAGGCGGTCTTCGAGATCATCGAGCCCGACCCGGGCGGCAACGGCTACGGCGTGGACCCCAAGAGGCAGTCCGACCCCGTGCGCGACGACTGGACCGTCTGGGAGGCGGTGTCGGACCAGCCAGGCGTCGTTCGGCTGCTGGTGTCCGAGAAGCGGATCGCCAAGAACCCGATCTACGGCGGCCCCAAGCCCGAGGACACGACGAGCGAGTAGATCAGGAGGCGGCGGTGAAGAGCGGGTGCAGCTCGCGGGCCCGCTCCGGCGGCAGCAGCTCGCGGGCGGCGAGCCAGGCCGCCGCCCCGGCCCCGTCGCCCGCCGTCGTCACCTCCCGGCCCGTCAGCAGCGCGCCCACCGCCTGCCGGACGGGCCCGTCGCTGGTGAGCACGCTCCCGGCCAGCACGGTCGGGCCGGACACGTGGACGCGCCCGACCGTGGCCGCCAGGTGACCGGCCGCCTCGCGGACGATCTCCACGGCCATCGGGTCGCCTGCCGAGGCGGCCCGGCTCACCAGCGCCGACAGCGACGCCAGCCGCATGTGGTCGGCCTGGGCGAGCCGTACGATCCGGTCGGCGTCGGCGCGGGTCGTGGCGCCCCGCCACCCGCCCAGGAAGTCGTCCAGGACCAGTTCGACGAGCGCCCCCTCGCGCGTGCCGCGGTCGAGGGCCGCGACCACGGCCTTGGCGGCGGCGCGGCCGATCCAGAAGCCGGAGCCCGCGTCGCCCAGCAGCCAGCCGAGCCCGTCGGCGATGGCGTCCAGCTCGTGGTCCGTGACGCGGGCGGCCACCGCGCCGGTGCCGGACAGCAGCAGCGAGCCGGACGGCTCCGGCGTGCCCGCCACGTACGCGATCACCACGTCACCCGTGACCCGGGGCCCGGCGGCGACGCCGTGGCCGGCCCAGACCTTGGCCAGCTCGCCGGGCAGCTCCTCGACATGCCCGGCCACGCCGGCCAGGGAGGCCACCACGCGTGACGGGTCGATGCCGTCGAGCGCCCGCCCGAGGGACTCGCCGATCGCCGCGACCGCCTTGCCCAGGCCGTGGGCGCTGGGATTGCCGGCGCCGGCCCGGCCGTAGCCGACGCGGGACCCGTCCAGCGCGTGGACCGCCACCCGGGTGGAGGTGGCGCCGGCGTCCACCCCGATCACGAACGACTTCGTCACGGTCCGATTCTGGGACTTGACGCGACCGGGAAGCAAGAATAATTTTCGCCAGAAGACCGGGTATTCGGAAGGAATATTCGTGACTTCAGGAGCCCTCGGGCGCGTCGAAACAGAACTACCCGGTTTGCCGGAGGCGTTGCGCCGGGTCGGCGAGGTGATCCTCGGCGATCCCGCCGAGGCCGCACGCTCGACGATCATCGCACTCGCCGAGCGGGCGGGCAGCTCGCCCGCCACGGTGACGCGTTTCTGCCGCGCGTTCGGCTTCTCCGGCTACGCCGAGCTGCGGGTGGCGCTGGCCACCGAGACCGGCCGGGCCGCGCAGGCCGGGTGGGGCGCGGGCGTGGGCCACGAGATCGGCCCGGACGACCCGCTCGACTCCGCCATCGAGGTCATGGCCGCCGCCGACGCCCGGCTCATCCAGGACACCGCCGCCCAGCTCGACTCCGAGACGGTCGCCCGCGTGGCCGACGTCGTCGTCGCGGCCCGCCGCGTGCTGCTCGTCGGGGTCTCCACCAGCGGCAACGTCGCCACCATGCTCGAAGGACGGCTGCGCCGCATCGGCCTGCCGTGCTGGAGCGCGGGCGACGCGCACGTGGCGCTGTCCGACGCCGCGCTGCTCGGCGAGGGCGACGTCGCGATCGGCATCAGCCACCGCGGGCGCACCCGCGAGGTGATGGAGGCGCTGGCCGAGGCCGGCAGTCACGGCGCGACGACGGTCGCCGTCACCTCCTTCGCCCGCTCGCCGCTGGCCGAGCTGGCCGACCTCGTGCTCACGACGGCCAGCCGGGAGACCACGTTCCGGCTCGGCGGGCTGGCCGCCGTCCACTCGCAGCTGTTCGTGCTGGACGCCGTGTACGTGGCGGTCGCCCAGCGCACCTACGAGCGCACCAACGAGGCGTTCGAGCGCACGATCAGCGCCGTGGAGAGCCACCGGGTGGAGAGAGGCTGAATGACGTACGCGACCAAGGCCCTGGAGCTCGTGCACCGGGTCGTCGAGAGCCAGGCGGAACCCGTGGGCCGGGCGGCCGGGCTGCTCGTCGGCGCGCTGCGCGCCGGCGGGGTGGTGAACGCCTTCGGGTCCGGGCACTCCGAGGCGATCGCCATGGAGATCGCCGGGCGCGCCGGCGGGCTCGTGCCCAGCAACCGGCTCTCGCCGCGCGACCTCGTCCTGTACGGCGGAGAGCCGCCCGGCGTGCTGACCCCCGAGCTGGAGCGCGACCCCGCGATCGCCCGGCGGATCTACGACCTCGCCCCGGTGGAGCCGCAGGACGTCTTCGTGCTCGTCTCCAGCTCCGGCGTCAACGGCACGGTGGTGGAGCTGGCCACCCTCGTCAAGGACCGCGGCCACCCCCTGATCGCGATCACCTCGGTCGAGCACAGCACCCGGATGACCTCGCGCCACCCGTCCGGCCACCGGCTGCTGGACCTGGCCGACGTCGTCCTCGACAACGGGTCCCCGTACGGGGACGCCGTCCTCGAACTGCCCGGCGGCGGCACGTACGGCGCCGTCTCCACGATCACCTCGGCGCTGCTCGCGCAGATGGTCGTCACCGAGGCGGTGGAGCGCCTGGCGGCGCTCGGAGAGACACCGCCCATCTACCTGTCGGTCAACGTGACCGGCGGCGACGAGCACAACAAGGCCCTGGAGAGCCGCTACGCGGGGCGCATCAGACGCGGAGCCTGAAAGTCAGGAGAGCACCAATGTCCAACACCCCCCAGAACATCACCCGGCGCCAGCTCCTCCGGAGCGCCGCGCTCGTCCCCGTGGCCGGCGCGCTCGCCGCCTGCGCCACCCCGGCGTCCAAGGCGCCGGCCTCCTCCTCGGCGGCGCCGGTCGCGACCAGCGCCGCCAACCCCTTCGGCGTCGCGGCCGACAAGCCGCTGGAGGTCTGGATCTTCGACGGCGGCTTCGGCACCGCCTACGCCAAGGACATCCACCAGCCGCTGTTCAAGACCAAGTACCCGCAGGCGCAGGTGAAGATCGAGTCCACCAAGGAGATCACCAAGGTCCTGCAGCCGCGCTTCGCCGGCGGCAACCCGCCCGACGTCATCGACAACTCCGGCGCCAACGCCATGGACTTCGGCGCGCTCGCCCAGGACGGCCAGCTCCAGGACCTCGCCCCGCTGCTCGACGCGCCGAGCTGGGACGACCCCGACGTCAAGGTGCGCGACCTGCTCGACCCGGCCGTCGTGGAGATCGGCACCTACGACGGCAAGTTCGCGGTGCTCGGGTACGTCAACTACATCTTCGGCATCTGGTACTCGCAGAAGGTCTTCCGTGACAACGGCTGGCAGGTGCCGAAGACCTGGGACGAGTTCCTCAAGCTCTGCGAGACGATCAAGAAGTCCGGCAAGATGGCGCCGTTCACCTACGCCGGCAAGTTCCCGCAGTACCTGTACGAGCCGCTGCTGACCCTGGCCGCCAAGATCGGCGGGCCGGAGGTGCTCGTCAACATCGACAACCTGGAGGACGGCGCCTGGACCGCCGAGCCGATGAAGCAGTCGGCCGCCGCGTGGGCCGAGATCGGTGCGAAGTACCTCATGGAGGGCACCGCCGGCCTCGACCACGTCCAGACCCAGACCGCGCAGAACAAGTACAAGGTGGCCATGCTGCCCGCCGGGTCGTGGCTGGAGAACGAGCAGAAGACCACCACGCCGGCCGACTTCGAGTACGGCATGTTCCCGCTGCCCGACTTCACCGGCTCCGACAAGATGCCGTACGGCACCCTGCACACCTCGCCCGGTGAGAACTTCATCGTCCCGGCCAAGGGCGCCAACCCCCAGGGCGGCATGGAGTACCTCCGGGCGATGCTGTCGAAGAAGGCGGCAGGCGACTTCAGCGAGCTCGTGCGCACCGTCTCGGTCGTCAAGGGCGCGGGCGAGGGCCGGCAGCTCTCCCCGGGCGCGGCCAGCGCGTCCAAGGCCGTCACCGCGGCGGGCGCCAACTCCGTCACCTACCGCTGGCAGACCTGGTACGGCCAGCTCAAGGACGAGGCCATCGCCGCCACCGGCGAGCTGATGACCGGCGGCCTCACGCCCGACAAGTATCTGGAGCGGCTGCAGAAGAAGGCCGACGAGATCAAGGGCGACTCCTCGATCAAGAAGTTCAAGCGCTGATGGTGTTCCAGCGCTACCGCCGCGGGCTGTTCATCACCGCGTTCCTCGCGGCCCCGGTGACGCTCTACCTGGTGTACGTCATCTCCCCGTACATCCAGGCGTTCTACATCGCGATGACCGACTGGCGGGGTGTGAGCGCCACGCCGCGTTTCATCGGGTTCGAGAACTTCACCAGGCTGTTCTCCGACGGGATCTTCTGGAAGGCGGTGCGGCACAACGCGGCGCTGCTCGTGCTGCTGCCGCTGCTGACGATCGTCATCGCGCTGTTCTTCGCCTTCCTGCTCAACGTGGGCGGCGGCAGCGGCGGCCGGGCCGGCGTCCGGGGCTCCAAGCTCTACCGGGTGATCTTCTTCTTCCCGCAGGTGCTGGCCGTCGCCGTGGTGGCGGTGCTGTTCCAGCAGGTGTTCCGCCCCGACGGCAGCGGCATGCTCAACGGGCCGCTCATGGCCCTCGGGGCCGAACCGGTCGGGTTCCTGTCGAACCCGGACGTCGCCTTCTGGTCGGTCCTCGGCGTGATGGTCTGGCAGGCCGTCGGGTTCTACGTGGTGCTCTTCTCCGCCGGCCTCGCCTCGATCCCGCGCGACATGTTCGAGGCGGCGCAGATCGACGGGGCCGGGCGGGGCAGCCTGTTCTTCCGGATCACGCTGCCGCTGCTGTGGGACACCGTCCAGGTGGCGTGGGTGTACCTCGGCATCCTGGCGCTGGACGTGTTCGCGATCGTGTGGGTGATGACCGACCAGCACGGCGGCCCCGACTTCTCCACCACCGTCATGGCGGCCGAGATCTACCGCAACGCGTTCTCGTACTTCCGCTTCGGCTACGCCTCCGCGCTCGGCGTCGTGATGTTCTTCTTCACCGTCGGCTTCGCGATCATCTCGCTGCGCCTGTCGAGGCGCGAACGAATCGAGTACTGATGACAACGACGATGACCTCGGGGACGGTCGCGACCTCGCGCCGGGAGGAGCGGCGCGAGCGCAGGCGGCGCCTCGGACCGCTGAACGTGCTGACGCACGTGGCGCTGCTGGTGTGGACCGTGCTCGTCGTGGTGCCGATCCTGTGGACGTTCCTCGCCTCGGTCAAGAGCGAGGACGAGATCTTCGGCGACGCCTGGTCGCTGCCCGAGACCCTGCACTGGGACAACTTCGCCCGGGCATGGGAGCAGGCGCACATCGGGCAGTACACGCTCAACAGCGTCATCGTGGTGTCGTTCAGCACGTTCGGCACCATGCTGGTCGGCTCCATGGCCGCCTACGTGCTGGCCCGCTACCCGTTCCGCGGCAACCGGGCCTTCTACCTGCTGTTCGTCTCCGGCCTGGCCCTTCCCGTCTACCTGGCGCTGAGCCCGCTGTTCTTCGTGGTGCAGAACATGGGCAACGTGCCGGTGCTCGGGCCGTTCATCGGGCTCAACACCCACGCCGGGCTGGTGCTCGTCTACATCGCGCACTCGATGCCGTTCACCGTGTTCTTCCTGGCCGCCTTCTTCCGCACCCTGCCCACGGCGGTCGGCGAGGCGGCCATGGTGGACGGCGCCTCGCACACCCGCGTGTTCTTCCAGATCATGCTGCCGATGGCGCGTCCCGGCATCGTGAGCGTCACCATCTTCAACGTGCTCGGCCAGTGGAACCAGTACCAGCTCCCGCTGGTGCTGCTCCAGGAGCGCGACAAGTGGGTGCTCACGCAGGGCATCGCCGACATCTCCACCGCGGCCGGCTACGACCAGGACTGGTCGGCGCTGTTCGCCGCCCTGACCCTGGCCATCCTGCCCATGCTGGTCGTCTACACGATCTTCCAGCGGCAGATCCAGTCCGGGCTGACCGCGGGGGCGCTGAAGTGACGGGGTGAGCGGACGGGCATGGGCCCTCGCCTGGCGGGCGCGGCGGGCCTAGGCTGCGCAGTGTGATCGCAGACATCCGCGCGCTGCTGGCCCGCCATCTGCCCGGCCACGAGATCCACTCCATCGTCCGGCTCGGCGAGGGCCTGGACAACGTCGTGTACGAGGTCGACGGCGAGCTGATCGTCCGGGGCGCGAGGGTCGCCGACGGCGACGAGACCCGGCGCGAGACCGCGCTGCTCGCCGCCGTGCGCGCCATCTCCCCGCTGCCGGTGCCCGAGGTGGTCTTCAGCGACCCGGAGGCCGCCGTCATCGCCTACCGCAAGCTGCCCGGCAGGCCGCTCAACCTGCACCCCGTGCCCGACCCGATGCGGCTGGCCGAGCCGCTGGGGGCGTTCCTCAGCGCCCTGCACACGGCCCCCGCCGACGGGCTGCGCGAGCTGGCGCCGCCCGACCGCTACCCCGCGCCGACGCTGCTCCAGGACGCCGGCCAGGACTACCGCGACGTGGAGGAGCAGGTGCCGGAGGAGCAGCGCCCGCTGGTCGAGGCGTTCCTGCGCGCCCCGGTGCCCCCCGACACGGGCACCCTCCGGTTCTGCCACAACGACCTCGGCGCCGAGCACCTGCTCGCCGAC
Organism: Nonomuraea sp. NPDC050691; assembly: GCF_040654455.1. Taxonomy (NCBI): domain Bacteria; kingdom Bacillati; phylum Actinomycetota; class Actinomycetes; order Streptosporangiales; family Streptosporangiaceae; genus Nonomuraea; species Nonomuraea sp. NPDC050691. Next base: position 1,553 of record NZ_JBFAIA010000256.1, on the reverse strand, counting down.
CCGGAGACGGGCCTGCTGACGGGTGTCCTCGACTGGACCGACGCCGCGTTCACCGACCCGGCCCACGACTTCGCCCGCCTCTACCGCGACCTCGGCCCCGAGGTGTTCGAGGCCACCGCCGCGCACTACGACGGCGGCCTCGGCGAGGACGACCGGGCGCGGGTGCGCTTCTACGCCCGGTGCGCCCTCATCGAGGACCTGGCCTACGGCCTGAGCACGGGCCCCCGGCACTACGCGGACGCCGCCCTGGCCAACCTGGTCCGCACCTTCAGCTGAGGGCCAGCTCCTCGCGCAGGCGGCGCGTCGCCTCCACCACGTTCGCCAGCGCCGACTCGACCTGCTCGTACGTGCGCGTCTTCAGCCCGCAGTCCGGGTTCACCCAGAGCCGCCCGGCCGGCAGGGCCTTCAGCGCCTCGCGCAGCAGCCGCTCGACCTCCTCGCCGCCCGGCACCCGCGGCGAGTGGATGTCGTACACCCCGGGCCCGAGCCCGCGCCCGATCCCGCCGACCGCCCCCAGGATGCGCCCGCCCGAGCGGGCCGACTCGACCGTGGTGACGTCCGCGTCGAGGCCGTCGATCGCGGCCAGGATCTGGTCGGCGTCCGAGTAGCACAGGTGCGTGTGGATCTGAGTGGCCTCGCCCGCGCCCGAGGTGGCCCGGCGGTACGCGGCGACGGACCACTCCAGGTAGTCGGCCTGGGAGGCGCGGCGCAGCGGCAGCAGCTCGCGCAGCGCCGGCTCGTCCACCTGGATGACCGGCACCCCGGCCGCCTCAAGGTCGAGCACCTCCTCCCGGATCGCCTCCGCCACCTGGAACACCACGTCGCGCAGCGGCAGGTCGTCCCGGACGAACGACCAGGCGACGATCGTGACCGGCCCCGTGAGCATGCCCTTGACCGGGCGGTCCGTCAGCGACTGGGCGTGGCGGGCCCACCGCACGGTGAAGGAGGCCGGCCGGGAGACGTCGCCGTGCAGGATCGGCGGGCGGGTGCAGCGCGAGCCGTACGACTGCACCCAGCCGTTCCGGGTGACCGCGAAGCCGTCCAGGTGCTCGGCGAAGTACTGCACCATGTCGTTGCGCTCGGGCTCGCCGTGGACGAGCACGTCGAGGCCGAGCCGCTCCTGGGCGCGGACGACCCGCTCGATCTCCGCCTCGACCAGCCGCTCGTACTCCTGCTCCGGCAGCGTCCCGGCCGCCACGGCGGCGCGGGCGGCGCGCAGCTCGCCGGTCTGCGGGAACGAACCGATCGTGGTGACGGGCAGCGGCGGCAGCCCCAGCCGCTCGGCCTGGGCGGCGGCGCGCACCGCGTACGGCGCCCGCTCCCCGCCCGGGACGGGCGCGGCCAGCGGCACCGACGGCGCCGCCGGGTCCGGGCCGTCCCAGGACGAGCGCGCCAGCTCCACCACCTCGGCGACCTTCTGCTCGGCGAAGGCCAGCCGCGCCCGCAGCGCCGGGTCGAGGTCCGGCTCGGCCTCCACGTCGTACGGCACGTGCAGCAGCGAGCACGACGTGCCGACCACCACCCGCGCGGCGTGCTCGCGGACCGTCCGCAGG
>NZ_JBFAIA010000255.1:0-8918 GCF_040654455.1 Nonomuraea sp. NPDC050691 | reverse complement strand
CGGCGACAACCGCACGAAACGGAGGCCACCGATGGATTCCTCATCGCCCCGATACCCGGTCGGCGACCGGGCCGTCACGCTGACTCCCGTCGGCGTGCCGTCGTACGCCCTCGACGGGGTCGTGGAGATGACCGCCCGCCTGCTGCGCCGCCTGCCCGTCCGGCTCCGCCCGGCCGCGCGCGACGGCGGACTGCTCCTGACCGGCGGCGGAGCCCTGCAGCCGCGGCTGACCCGCCGGCTGCGGGAGGCGCTGCGGCTGCCGGTCGAGGTCGCACCCGAGCCGGCCCACGCCACCGTACGCGGCCTGACCCGCCTGTGCCTGCAACCGTCCCTGGCCGGCGGCCTCGCCGCCGGCCGCTGAACGACCGCTCACCGGGGCCGCGCGCCCTCGACGGCGGCCGCCGAGCCGCCGGCCTTCGACGACTTCCCGAAAGGACCACTTCACCATGACCACCGGAACCAGCGGAGAGACCCACCTGAGCAGCGTGCAGATCGACGTCCTGCGTCAGGAACTGCGGGAGCAGCTCGCCCGGCGACGCGGCCACCTGACCGGCCTGCAGGAGGAGGCGCGCGAGGGCACCGGGGCCGACGAGACCTGGCAGGAGCTGTCGGTCTCCATCGTCACCGCCGACCGCGCCGTCGCCGAGCTCACCCAGGCGCTCGACCGGCTGGCGGAGGGCGGCTACGGCCGCTGCGCCGAGTGCGGGGCGGGGATCCCGTTCGAACGTCTGAAGATCCGCCCGCTGGCCCGCTACTGCATCGCCTGCCAGCGCCGGCACGAGGCAGCCTGACCGTGCCTGACCGTGCCTGACCTGGCTGAACCTGCCGGACCTGCCTGACCGTCGAGTGAGGCGGGCGCGGAGCCGCCGCCCGCCTCAGGAGGTGTTCGTCAGCAGCGCCGGGAACCGGCCCGGTACGCTCCAAGGCCGGGCGGTCGATCCCCAGGCGGGCCGTGGACGTGCCTCTGCCCGGTGGGCGATCGGCGCGGGGCGGGAGGACGGATGGAACTGCGCCAGCTTCAGTACTTCGTCGCGGTCGCGGAGGAGGGGGGCTTCGCCCGGGCCGCGGAACGGCTGAACATCGTGCAGTCGGCGGTGAGCCAGCAGGTGCGCCGTCTCGAACGTGAGCTCGCAGTGACGTTGTTCGACCGCTCCACCCGCCATGTGCATCTGTCGGCCGCCGGGGAGCGCCTGCTGCCGGAGGCGCGTGCCGTGCTGGCGGCGGCGGATCGCGCGCGGCGGGTGGCGGCCGGGGTGGCCGACGGCACCGACGGCGTCCTGCGCCTGGGCGTGATCCACAGCCCGGGAGACCGGCTCTCCCGCGGCCTCGCCGAGCTGACCGGCGTCGTGCCCGGGCTCCGGGTCCGGCTCAGGCAGGTTCCGCCGGCCGAACGGCTGGCAGCGGTCCGGGAGGGCCGGCTGGAGGCCGCTCTGGTCCGCGGCCAGGCGTCGGTGCCCGGCCTGCGGCTGATCCCCCTGTGGAGCGACCCCTTGCTCGTCGCGCTTCCGGCCGGCCACGCGCTGGCCGCCGAGCCCCGGCTGCGCCTTCAGCAGCTCGCCCGCCTGCCCCTGAGGCTCTGCCCGCGCGAGAAGAACCCGCCGTTCCACGATCTCATCACCGCGGCCTGCCGGGCGGCCGGCGTCGCGCCGCCGCCGGGACCGCCCTTCACCAGTCTGCGCGAGACGCTCTCCGAGATGGTCGCCGACCCTCCCTCGTGGACGGTCTTCTACGAGGTCTCCGGGCTTCCTTCCGTCCCGGGGGTCGTCATCCGCCCGCTGGCCGAGCCCGCCGTCGTCACCTCGCTGGTCGTCCGCGCGGCGCAGCTCGCCGCCCCCGTCAGGCAGCTCCTCGCCGTACTCACGCCAGATCGGCCTCCCGGCGGGCCCGGCGCCGTCGGCTAGGCACGCCCTTCCGCAAGGGGGGACGGTACCCGGGCCGATGCCACCGCCGCGGCGAGCAGAGGGAAGGACGCGATCGCGACGGCGGACCCGGGCAGTCCCACCCACGGCGCCAGCGCCCCCGCGGCGGCGGAGCCGATGCCGCCCCCGACGAAGAAGGTGAGGTTGAGCAGGCCCATCCCGGCGCCGCGCCGGGCAGCCGGCAGCCGGGCCGACATCTCCGCGGTGAGCACCACCTGGGCGACGGCGAACGACGCCAGCGCCAGCGAGGTCGCGACGATGAGGCTGTACGGGCCGCCCGCCGTGCCGGCGATCACCATGGCGAGCGCGGTGGCGGCGGCGACACCGGCCAGGCCCCGCTGTCAGGACGCCGAGGTTCGGCGCGACGACGCAGACCAGCGCGCCGATACCGAGGACCAGCGAGCCGGTCGCCAGCGCCGTCCGGACTCCCCACGAGTCGGCCAGCCGCCCGAACACCGCGGTGCCGATGCCCAGGGCGAGCGCGTGGACGGTGAGGACCCAGGCCACGGCGGGCCCGGCGCGCAGGGCGAGCGCCACCTCCGGCAGGGCGACCGCCGGCCGGCGGGCTCCGGAGTCGTGGGCGCCTTCTCCGTGCCGGAGATCTCCGCGCGGAAGACCTCGCTCATCGGGCCCGCGCCCGCAGCCAGGCCGTGTCGTCGGCGAAGTGGACGTCGAAGCGGTCCTGCTCGGGCAGGAGGCCGTCGAAGGAGTCCTGCCCCTGCGCGATCCGGCCGAGCCGGCGGAAGTACTCGAACCGCTCCACCCCGGGCGCCATGACCACGAGCGCCTCGGCCGTCGAGCCCGGGGCCGCGCCGAAGGCGTGGACCGTCGCCGGCGGAACGACGATCAGGCTTCCCCGCCCCGCTGTGACGATCCGCTCGCCGAGCAGGAACTCCATGGTCCCGGCGAGCACATAGAACAACTCCGAGGACAAGGCGTGGTGGTGCGGCCTGGCGCCGTCGGCGCCGGGGGCCAGCGTGAGCCGGTTCGCGCCGAGCGCGCCGCCGGTCGCGCCGGCGTCGACGAGCAACCGGAACCCTCCGCCCTGCGACAGCTCCACCACTTCCGCCGTGCTCTCCGGGACGACCACGGCATCCCAGGTGTGAGCGCTGGTCAAGGACATCTCCGCTCCTCTTCGGATGGACTCGTCCCATTGCAGCGCCGGGCCACCTGAGGAACCAGAAGCAGTCGGAGCCGCCAGATATCACCGATCGCGATAAATGTTCCGCCGGCGTCTTCCCGTGGGGCGGTCCGGGCCTGGTCAGCCGGCGGACAGGAACGGCATGACCTGGGGCAGCACCTCGGCCGCCCGGTCCCAGCCGCCCTTGTGGTCCGCGTCCGGAAGGGAGAAGAAGCCGGCGCCGATCCGCTCGGCGAAGCCGCGCATCGGCTCGTGCCACGGGTCGCCCGTCCCCGCGTACATGAGGACGGGCACGCCGGAGGCGGCCAGCCCCGGGCCCAGGCCCGGCTCGCGGGAGAACGCGTCGTAGTTGGCGCGGAAGGCGCCGCTGTCGCCCGCGCCGACGAGCGCGGCCTGGTAGGGGTCGGCGCACGCCCCCTGCTTGACGATCTCGTACGCGTCGACGTCGGCGGGCAGCGCGAACCGCTCGATCGCGTCGTCCACGGCGGAGCGGAACCCGCCGACGGGGTCGAAGGCGCCGGCCACGAGGCGGGTGAGCCGTTCGGGCGCGTACGCGGCGAGGGCGTAGCCGGTCATGGCGCCCAGCGAGTACCCCCAGAAGGCGGCCCGGTCCACGCCACAGTCGTCCAGCACGGCGGTGACGGCCTCCACGCGGCGGCGGGGCGCGTAGGCGGCCACGTCGTGCGGCGCGTCGCTGGCGCCCAGCCCGAGCGGGTCGATCGCGATCACGGTGTGGGCGGCGGCCAGCGCGGCGGTGTAGCCGCTGTGAGCCCAGTGCGCCCCGTCCTGGAACATGCCGGGATGCACGACGAGGGGCGGCCCGTCCCCGCTCACCTCGTACGAGATCTTGTAGCCGTTGCTGCGAGCGATGGGCATGGCCATCCCCTTTCATCAGGAACGTTATGACTTGTAACGGAGGTCATCCTGGAGCAGGATCGAACGACTCGGAAGGAGGCACTTTCTTGTCCCGACGGAACGCCGAGGTAACGAACCAGGCCGAATGCCCGCTGCCCGAGGTCCTGGCCCTCATCGGCGACAAGTGGAGCGCCCAGGTGCTCGTCGAGCTGGGCGACGGCCCGCGCCGCTTCACGCAGCTGGAGCGGGCCGTCGCGGGGATCAGCCGGCGCATGCTCACGGTCAGCCTGCGCAGCCTCGAACGCAACGGCCTGGTGACGCGGACGGTGTACCCCGACTCGCCGCCCCGCGTGGAGTACGCGTCCACGGCCCTGGTGGAGGAGATCCGCGAGCCGCTGGAGGCGTTGTCGGCCTGGGCCCGTCACGCCGGGCCCCTCATCGCGGCGGCCCGCCGGACGTACGACGAGCGCCACCGCGCTCCCTGAGGGTGGCGGTCCGGTACGCGCCTGACCTATATATCCGGATATGTCCGGATCGACATGGGGAAGCGCCCGTACGGCCGGACCCACGACAGGACACGGTCCTGATCGCGCCCGCCGCCGGCGCCCGGGCCGTCGCCACCACGAGCGCGGGCGTCGCCTGGTCGCTGGGCGTGCCCGACGCCGCGGACCTGGGCGCCGATCGCGCCGCCGTGGTGCGGGCCGGCGCGGTGGGCGTGAACCGCACCGACGTCTTCCTGACGGGGGCGACGCCCCGCGAAGGGGTGCCGGCCGAGGCGGGACGGCGTCAGGCGTGCATGCGGCCCGCCAGGAAGTCCAGCACGACCGGGGTGGCGTAGTCCTGGAACTCCTCGAAGTAGGCGTGCCGGGCGCCCGCGACGAGGATCATCCGCGCGCCCGGGATGCGCTCGGCGAGCAGCGGCGCGTTGCCGGCCGGGGTGAGCAGGTCGTCGGTGCCGTGCAGCACCAGGGTCGGCGCGGTGATGCCGGGCAGGACGTCCCAGGCGTCGTGGCCGTTGCTGGCCGCCAGGTGCCGCCGCCGGGCGTGCGCGGGCATGCCGGGGTCTCCGGTGGTGTGGTACGGGCCGGGATGGGCGGCCAGCCAGCGCGGCGTGTACATGAGCTCGGGCAGGGCCCGCCCGGCCGCGTCCCGGTCCGGCCGGGCGAGCGCCCGGCGCACGCTGTTGTCGCGTTCGACGCCGTGCCGGCCGCCCGGCGAGGTGCAGCCGAGCACGAGCGAGCCGACCCGGCCCGGATGGTCGGCGGCCAGCCACTGCGCGACCCGCCCGCCCATGGACGTGCCGTAGACGTGGGCCCGCTCGACGCCGAGGTCGTCGAGGACGGCGACCACGTCCGCGGCGAGCGCGCGGGTGGTGTACGGCTCGTCGGGCTTGCCGCTGGCGCCGGTGCCGCGCCAGTCGAGGGTGATCGTGCGGTGGGCGTCCTCGAAACCGGGGCGGACGCCGTCCCACCAGTGGTGGTTGTTGGCCTGGCCGGACAGCAGGACGAGGGGTTCGCCCCGGCCGCCGGCCTGGTAGGCCAGGGAGACGCCGTCGGGGGCGACGGCGGTACCGGTGACGATGCCGGCGAGTGGGGACATGATCGCGTACCTCACGGGGTGTCGAATCGGCGGGCCAGGCCGACGAGCAGCCCGGCCACTGCGGTCAGGACGATGGCGCCGGTGATCACACTGGGCCATCCGGCGCTCTGCCACCGGTAGGCGGCCAGCGCGCCGAACACCGAGCTGCCGGCGTAGAAGGCGAGCAGGTACAGCCCGGCGGCCTGTCCGACCCCGACGCCCACCCGCTGCGCGCGGTCGGAGACCCAGCCGCTGACCAGCGAGTGCGTGCCGAGGAAGGCGAAGGTGAGCACCCCCAGGCCGGCCACGACGGCCGGCAGCGCGCTCATCCGGGTCAGCAGCACACCCGCCCCCAGCAGGGCGACGCCGTGCAGCGCCGCCGGGCCGCGCCCGCGCCGCACCGCCAGCCGGCCGGCGGCCAGTGGCGCCGGTATCCCCACAGGGTAGGCGAGGAAGGCCAGTGCCGCGGCGCCGCCCAGCAGGTACGGGGCCCCTTCCAGGCGGAAGGCCAGCGCGTTGCAGAGGCCGACGAACGCCCCCATGGTTGCCGCGCCCACCAGGCACAGCACGACCAGGGTGGGGTCCTTGAGGGTGCGGGCGGTGTTGGCGAGCAGGCCGCCCAGGCGTGGGCTGGACCGCTCGAAGTGCCGGGAGGGCGGGACCAGCGCCCACAGGCCGATCCCGCACACCAGCGTGATGGCGCCGACGGCGGCGCTCGCGCCCGTCCAGCCCCACAGCTCGTGCAGCGGCCCGGGCAGCAGGCGGCCGGCGGCGCCGCCGAGCGCGGTGCCCATGATGTAGGTGGCGTTGGCGCGTACGTGGGAGCCGGGCGGCGTCTCCTCGCGCAGGTAGGCGAGCGCCACGGCGGGCAGCCCGGCCAGGGCGACGCCCTGGAGGCCGCGCAGGACGAGCAGGCTGTGCCAGGTGGGCGCGAACGCGGTGGCCAGGCCCAGCACCCCGGAGGCGACCAGCGACAGCCGCATGATCCCCACCCGGCCCGTCATGTCCGAGACCGGGCCGACGAACAGCAGGGCCACGGCCATCGTGATCGTGGCCAGCGACAGGACCGCCGTGGACTCGGAGGCGCTCACGCCGAAGTGGCGGGCGACGCCGGGCAGCAGCGGCTGGACGTAGTAGAGGGCCAGGAAGTTCGCCAGGCCGCCGCACATCAGCCCGTACCTGATCCGGCGGTGGACGCGCTCCTCCGCCCCGACTGTGGAGGACACGGCCCCGATGCTGCCCCGTCACCTCTGATGCGCAAAATGCAGCGTTTGACGTAGCTGATGCATGATGCGCATCATCGCTGGATGGACGTGCAAACGCTGCGCTGGTTCCTGTCGCTGTGTGACACAGAGAACATGCGCGACACCGCGGCCCTGGAAGGCGTCAACCAGTCGACGCTGTCGCGGGCGCTGGCCCGGCTGGAGGCTGACCTCGGGGTGGAGCTGTTCCACCGGCGCGGGCGGCGGCTGGCCGTCAACCGGTTCGGCGCGCTGCTGCGCGAGCACGCCGCCCGGGCGGTGGCCGATCTGGACGACGCCCGCCGCCGGGTGGACGCGCTGGCCAACCCGGACACGGGGCTGATCCGGCTGGGATTCCTGCACTCGGTGGGACGGTGGCTGGTGCCGGAGATCCTGCGCGACTACCGCGCGGTCACCCCGGGCATCAGGTTCGAGCTGCGCCAGGGCTTCGCCCGCGAGCTGGTGGCCTGGCTGCACGACGGGTACATCGACGCCGCGCTGGTCACCCCGCCGCCGGCCGGGAACGGGGCCCGCTGGCACCGGCTGCGCGAGCAGCGGCTGTGCGTCGCCCTGCCCGCCGACCACCCGCTGGCCGCCGCCGGCTCCATCACTCTGCGGGACGTACGGGCGGAGCCGTTCATCGCCTTCGCGCCGACCACGGACCTGCGCCGGGTGATCGACGGGCTGTGCCAGGAGGCGGGGTTCGAGCCGGTCATCGCGTTCGAGAGCGAGGAGATCGCCACGGTGCGCGGCCTCATCGCCGCCGGGCTCGGGGTGGGCGTCCTGCCGCTCCCGGCCACGCCGGAGGTGGACGATCCGGCGTACCGGCCGCTGGTCCCGGCGCAGCACCGCCCCATCGGCCTGGTGTGGAACCCGCCCCCGCACCCGACGGCCGCCGTCGCCCGCTTCGTGGAGCACCTGACCCGCCCGCCCCGGGGTCACGACGCCGTGGTCGGCACCCAGTAACGACGCTTGAGTTCGGTGATGTCGATGAGCCGTCCCCCGTTGGCCTCGATGACCCGCCGCGAGGCCGTGTTGGTCCGGTCGCACATCACCAGGACCTGTCGCAGGCCCAGCGACCGGGCGATCGGCAGCGCCGCGGCGAGCATGGCCGTCGCGTGCCCCTGGCGCCGGGCGGACGGGCGCACGTCATAGCCGATGTGGCCGCCGATCTCCTCCAGCGCCGGGATGAGCCGGTGACGGATGGCCATCCGGCCCAGGAACCGTTCGCCGTCGGCCCACCACAGCGTGGTCATGGGGACGAACCCGTCCCGCGCGCCCGCCGCGGACCGCTCGCCCAGCACCCGGGCGACATACGCCTCGAACGCCTCCGGGCTGGTCAGAGCCGGCGGGTCGACGTCGCCGACGAACCAGGAGGGGGGATAGTCGCGGTCGGCCCGGAACTCGGCCACCGCCTCCAGGAACGAGTCGCGCAGCCTGGGCGTCGGATCGATGAACCGTGGCATGACCCTCATGGTGCCCGCGGGCGCGTCCACGGCTCAACCGCGTCCGGCGCCGGCGTGTGGTCGCCGAGCGCCTGGCGGCGGAGGGCCGGGCGCTCAGCCGAAGTGCTGGCCGGCGTTGACATCGAGGGTGGCGCCCGTGACCGAACGGGCCTGGTCGGAGGCGAGGTAGATCACGGCCCGGGCGACGTCCTCCTCGGTGGCGATGCGGCGCAGGGCCATCGCCGACACGTCCCGCGCCCGGATCTCCTCGAACGTCACCCCTTCGGCCGCGGCCCTGGTGCGCATCCAGTCGTCCAGCACGTCCGAGGCGATCCAGCCCGGCGCCACGCAGTTCACGCGCACCCCGTACGGCCCGAGCTCGTCGGCCAGGCAGTGCGACAGCAGGTGGACCGCCGCCTTGCCGGCCGCGTAGTCGCTGCGTCCCGCGTAGCCGGCGCGCGACGACATGGACGTGACGTTGACGATCGCCCCGGACCCGCGGGCGACCATGTGCGGCGCGATGAACCGGCAGGCCAGCAGCGTCCCGTACGCCGCGATGTCCACCGCCGCGCGCCACGCCGCGAGGTCGTCCTCCGCCATGTCGAGCACGTTCCTGCGGTGCGAGCCGGGGAAGGCGGCGTTGACCAGGACGTCCGCCCCGCCGAAGCGCTCGGCGACCAGGTCGGCCAGCCGCTCGACGTCGTCGCGGCGTGAGACGTCGGCCACCACGGCGCGCGCC
>NZ_JBFAIA010000254.1:0-9050 GCF_040654455.1 Nonomuraea sp. NPDC050691 | reverse complement strand
GCCGGGGCGCCGGGCTGGCGGGCCGACGAGGCGGCCCGGGCGGCGCTGCTGGCCGCGCTGCCTCCGCAGGAGCTGCCCGGACGGCTCTCCGTCCTGTACGCCGAGGGAACCACTGACGAGAAGCTGGCCGTGCTCAAGGCGCTGCCGCTGCTGCCGGTCGGGGCGGAGGTCGTCCCGTTGCTGGAGGACGCGATCCGCACCAACGACACCCGGCTCCTGGCCGCCGCGCTCGGTCCGGCCGCCCGGCACCTGGACCAGGCCGCCTGGCGGCAGGCCGTGCTCAAGTGCGTGTTCACCGGCGTACCGCTGGACGGCGTGGACGATCTCGGCGAGCGGGCCGACGCGGAACTGGCCGCCATGCTCGCCGGGCTCGCCGCCGAACGCGCCGCCGCTGGGCGCACCATGCCCGCCGACGCCGCCGCCCTCCTCGACCGCCTCACCGCGAACCGCCTGATCCGGCAGGAGGAGGCGTGATGCGCGTCTTCGACCCGCACATCCACATGACGTCGCGCACCACCGACGACTACCGGAGGATGGCGGCGGCGGGCGTCCGCGCCGTCGTCGAGCCCGCCTTCTGGCTGGGCCAGCCGCGCACCAATCCCGGCTCGTTCACCGACTACTTCGACTCCTTGCTCGGCTGGGAGCCGTACCGAGCCGGACTGTTCGGCGTCCGCCACCACGCCGCGATCGCGCTGAACCCCAAGGAGGCCAACGATCCCCGCTGCCGCCCGGTGCTCGACCTGCTCCCCCGCTACCTGGGCAAGGACGGTGTGGTCGCGGTCGGCGAGATCGGCTACGACTCGATGACGCGCGAAGAGGACGACGCGTTCGCCCGGCAACTCGCCCTCGCCGTCGAGCACGGCCTCCCGGCGCTGGTGCACACCCCGCACCGCGACAAGGCCCGCGGCACCCGGCGGACCCTGGACGTGGTGGCCGAGTCCGGCATCCCGCCGGGCCGGGTCCTCGTCGACCACCTCAACGAGCTCACCGTCGGCCCGGTGCGGGAGTCCGGCTGCTGGATGGGGTTCTCCCTCTACCCTGAGACCAAGATGTCGCCGCCCCGGATGGTGGAGATCCTGCGCCGGCACGGGCTGGAGCGGATGCTGGTCAACTCCGCGGCCGACTGGGGGAACTCCGACCCGCTGCTCACGGTGGAGACCGCGCGCGCCATGGTGGCGGCGGGCTTCGGCGAGGACGACGTCGACAAGGTGATGTGGCGCAACCCCGTGGAGTTCTTCGGCCAGTCGGGACGCCTCGACCTGTCCGGGACCGGCCAGGCGGAGCCGGCGTTCCAGGGCAACTCGATCCTGCGCGGAGGAAGCTGATGCGGCTGCGCGACCCGGCCGGGCGCGTCCTGCATCTCGGCTACTGCACCAACGTCCATCCCGCCGAGGACCTCCATGGCGTCGTCGCGCAACTGGACGAGTTCGCCGTGCCCGTCCGCGAACGGCTGGACGCGCCCGTCCTTGGGCTGGGTCTGTGGCTGGCCGCGCCCGTGGCGGCCGGGCTCGCCGGCGACCCGGCGGGCCGCCGGCGGCTGCGCCGCGAGCTGGACGCCCGGGGGCTGGAGGTCGTGACCCTCAACGGCTTCCCCTACCGCTCGTTTCAGGACCCGGTCGTCAAGCACGCCGTCTACCGGCCCGACTGGACCACCCGGGAGCGGCTGTCGTACACGCTGGACCTGGCGCGCGTCCTGGCCGACCTGCTGCCCGGCGACGCCGTACGCGGCTCGATCTCGACGCTGCCGCTGGCCTGGCGCGAGCCGTGGGACCCCGGAATGGCCGAGCGGGCCGCCCGGAGGCTCGACGAGCTGGCCGGGCGGCTGGCCGGAGTCGAGGCGGCGACCGGGCGCGTCATCAGGGTGGGCTTCGAGCCGGAGCCGGGCTGCGTCGTGGAGACGACGGCCCAGGCCGCGGCCCGCCTCGCCGGTGTGGACACCGACCGGCTCGGGATCTGCCTCGACCTGGCCCACCTGGCGTGTGCCTGGGAGCGGCCGGCCGACGCCCTGCGCACGCTGCGGCAGGCGGGCCTGCCGGTGGTGAAGGTCCAGCTGTCGGCCGCCCTGGAGACCGCGGAACCGGCGGCGCTGCGGGAGTACGCCGAGCCGCGCTTCCTGCACCAGACCCGCAACCCCGGCGGCGGGACGGCCGACGACCTCGCCGAGGCGCTGGCGGCCGGCCTCCCGGCGCCCTGGCGGGTGCACTACCACGTGCCCCTGCACCTGCGGCCCGAGCCGCCGCTGTCGGCCACGACGGACGTCCTCCGCGAGGCCGTGGCCGAGCTGGTCACCCGCGGGGCCTGCGACCACTACGACGTGGAGACCTACACCTGGAACGTGCTGCCGCCGGCGCACCGTCCCCGCACCTCACGGGAGCTGGCGGCGGGGATAGCCGCCGAGCTGGCCTTCGCCCGCGACCAACTCCACCGTCTGGGAGCCCGGCCATGACCTCACCACGCCGAAGCGCACACAGGAGCTCGCACCTCGTCCTCGACGTGGTCGGGCTCACGCCCCGCCTGCTGGCCCGCATGCCCCGCCTGCGGGCCGTGGCCGAAACGGGCTTCCAGGCGCGGCTCGGCACCGTCCTGCCCGCCGTCACCTGCCCCGTCCAGTCGACGTTCCTGACCGGACTGCCTCCCTCCGCGCACGGCATCGTGGGCAACGGCTGGTACTTCCGCGACCTGGGCGAGGTGCTGCTGTGGCGCCAGCACAACGCCCTCGTCCGGGGCGAGCGGGTCTGGCAGGCCGCCCGCCGGCACCGGCCCGGCTTCACCGTGGCCAACATCTGCTGGTGGTACGCCATGGGCGCCGACGTCGACTGGACCGTCACCCCGCGGCCGGTCTACCGCGCCGACGGGCGCAAGGAACCCGACTGCTACACCCACCCGCCAGAGCTGCATGACGAGCTGACCGCGCGCCTCGGCCCGTTCCCGCTGTTCTCCTACTGGGGGCCGGGCGCGGGCATCGCGTCCTCGGCCTGGATCTGCGCGGCCACCCTGCACGTCATGACGACCCGCGACCCCGACCTGACCCTCGCCTACGTGCCCCACCTCGACTACGACCTCCAGCGGTACGGGCCCCGCGACCCCCGTTCGGCCGCGGCCGCGGCCGAACTGGACCAGGTGCTGGCGCCGCTGCTGGACGCCGCCCTCGACCGGGGCGCGACCGTGACCGTGCTGTCGGAGTACGGCATCACCGACGTGTCCCGGCCGGTCGGCGTCAACCGGCTGCTGCGCGCGGAGGGACTGCTCCATGTCCACACGCAGGCCGGCATGGAGTACCTGGACCCGTGGACCTCCCGCGCCTTCGCCGTGGCCGACCACCAGGTGGCCCACGTCTACGTACGGGACCCGGCCGACGTGCCGGCCGTGGCGAAGCTCTGCGCCGCCCTGCCCGGCGTGGCGGAGGTGCTCGACGAGGAGGGCAAAGCGGCTTGCGGCCTCGGCCACCCGCGCGCGGGCGAGCTGGTGCTGCTGGCCGACCCCAACGCGTGGTTCACCTATTACTACTGGCTCGACGACGCCCGGGCGCCGGACTTCGCCCGCCTGGTGGAGATCCACCGCAAGCCCGGCTACGATCCGGCCGAGTTGTTCCTCGATCCGGCCGACCCGGGACGCGCCAGGCGGCGGGCGGCCCTGGCTCTGCTCAGGAAGAAGGCCGGCATGCGCTACCTGATGGACGTCGTCGGCCTCGACGCCGGCGCGGGCGCCGTGCGCGGCTCCCACGGGCTGCTCCCCCGCGATCCGCAGGACGGGCCCGTGCTGCTGTGCTCCGACCGGTCCGCGGCCCGCGACCACCTCGCGGCGACGGAGGTGAAGGACTTCCTCGTCGGCCGTACACCGTAAGTCCCGGCAGTCGCCGTAAGAGCCGGCGGGCGAGCAGCAGCGGAGGCCACAGGGGTGACACCCAGGGGCGCTATTTCCTGCCTGATCCGCGCGTTCGGCAGCAGTGCAGGGCTACGGCGAGCAGGGCCCGGCAGGGCCACCCAGCCCAACAGGGCCGAACCGCCGCAGCGCTGGAAGGGCAGGCCCAGGTACGTCAGGCCCGCAACCGGGCTGATCCCGCCGGTGTGGCGGGGCAGCCCGTCGGCCAGGGCGCCGGGCACGCGCAGCCAGCGGTGCAGTGTCGGCGCCGAGGAGACGCTGGGGCAGGACCGGTTGCCGCGTGCCGAGGGTGACGGTGACCGGCCGGGTCGCGGCGAGTTCGGCGGCGATCTGCACGCCGGAGTTGCCGCCGCCGGCCACCAGCACGGGGCCGTCGGGCAGTTGGGCGGGGTCGCGGTAGCCGGCGCTGTGCAGGGCGACGACCTCGGGCGCAAGCGGCAGGTGGGGGATGTGGGGCTGCTGGAACGGCCCGGTGGCGACCACAACGCCGGCACCGGTGTGGACGCCGTTGTCGGTGACCGCCTCGAAGCCTCCGCCGGGTGCGGGGCGCAGCAGGGACACGGTGGCGCCGAGCTGGACCGGCAACTCGACGTGGGCGGCGTACGCCTGCAGGTAGTCGGCCACCTCGTCCTTGCCCGGGTAGCGGTCCGCTCCGGACCACGGCATGCCGGGCAGCGCGCTCAGGCGGGCGGGGGTGAACAAGCGCAAGGAGTCCCAGCGGCGTCGCCAGATGTGCCGGCCGGCCGCCGGGCGCGCAGGATCGGTCATGGGCGGCGCCGGGCGGATCACCTGTCCGGCGTGCGGCACGTCATGCGGGGCTCTGCCGGCCGGAGGAGCGGCAGCCGTCGGCGCAGCCGTCCGCCTCGGAGGCCGTACCGGCGGACGGGGCGGCGGGAACGGCGCAGCAAGCGTCCCCGCGCCAGGCTTCGCGGCCTTCCTTGACCGCCACGGCGGCGATCACCAGAGCGGCGATCGGGTCGGCCCAGGACCAGCCGAACAGGCTGTTGAGCGCCAGCCCGACCAGCAGCACGCCGGACAGGTAGGTGCACAGCAGGGTCTGCTTGGAGTCGGCGACGGCGGAGGTGGAGCCGAGTTCGCGGCCGGCGCGACGTTGCGCGTACGACAGGAACGGCATGATCATCAGGCTGAGGGCGGCGAGGATCAGGCCGGGGGTGGAGCGCTGCGCCTCGCCGGAGCCGAGCAGGGCGCGGACGGCGTCGAAGGTGACATAGGCGGCCAGGGCGAAGAAGGACAGGGAGATGACGCGCAGCGCCGCCCGTTCCCGGCGTTCGTGGTCGGCGGCCGAAAACTGCCAGGCCACGGCAGCCGCGGAGCCGACCTCGACGATCGAGTCGAGG
Organism: Nonomuraea sp. NPDC050691; assembly: GCF_040654455.1. Taxonomy (NCBI): domain Bacteria; kingdom Bacillati; phylum Actinomycetota; class Actinomycetes; order Streptosporangiales; family Streptosporangiaceae; genus Nonomuraea; species Nonomuraea sp. NPDC050691. The sequence goes on along the minus strand of NZ_JBFAIA010000254.1, from coordinate 3,810 downwards.
CCGAAGCCGATCAGCGCCGCCGAGGAGGCGATGGAGCCGGCCGTGATGGCCACCGCGGCCTCGATCACGTTGTAGGTGATGGTGGCGGCCACCAGAAGACGGATGCGGCGCCGCAGCAGCGTGCGCCGGGCCGGAGACAGGCCGGGCAGGTCGAGCGCGGTCATGCCCCCACCTGACCCGCGGTCAACGCGCCATCGGCGGGGGCGTCACCAGGGGTGGCACCGGGTGCGGGGCACAGCACCACGGCGTGGCCGGTGGCGGCCAGCAGTTCCTCGGCGGCGGCCAGCAGGTCCATCAGCTCGGGCCGGGTCAGGGAGTAGAAGGACTGACGGCCTTCGGCACGGTAGTCGACCAGGCGGCAGTCGCGCAGGCAGGCCAGATGCTTGGAGACGGTGGACTGGGCCAGGCCGAGCTCGGCGACGAGGTCCACCACACGTGCTTCGCCGCGGACCAGGCGTCGCACGATGCGCAGCCGGGTCTCGTCAGCCAGGGAGTGGAACAGCGCGGCCGCCGGAGGAATGCCGGCGGCGACGTCGGCACCGACGCAGGAGCCGGCCTCACTATCAATCGCCATACAGCGATGATAGCCCGTTCTGGTTATGTATCCCGCCAGCCGTGCGGCCCGGAGCGTTGGCGTCACCGGCAACGCGTCGGCGAGATGGACGCATCCGGGCTGATGAGATCCGGCCCTGATTTGACATCTCTCTAATCAGAGGGCAGCCACACTCCGAGCCACTTGGACATAGAACCGCTGCCGGAGAGCGAAGCGGCCGACCCCGCGGTCATGCTCAAGGCGGTCGCCGACCCGGTACGCCTGCGCCTGCTGTCGATGATCGGCTCGCACGCGGGCGGCGAGGCGTGCGTGTGCGACCTGACCGACGCCTTCGACCTGACCGCGCCCACCATCTCCCACCACCTCAAGGTACTGCGCACCGCCGGGTTGATCAGCGGCGAGCGGCGCGGCACCTGGGTGTACTACCGGATCATCCCTGAGGCGGTGAACAGGCTCGGAGCCCTGTTCACCCCGCCGGCCGAGCCTGTCTCCGGGGAACGCGCCTCCTAGGCGTCCTGGTCATCGCCGCCGGGTCGGGATGCGTTCTCCGGCGGGGCGTGGTGGTCGGCTCATCGCGTCCGGACCGACCGGGTCGATGCCGAGGGACATGGCGGGTGGGCCGTCCATGACCGGGTTGACGAGGAGGATCTGCAGCGCGGTGAACGGTGCGCCGCCGGCGAGACGGTGACTGGTGCGACGAGGAAGGTCAGCACGAACCCGAAGGCGGTGGACACCTGGAACTGGGTGAATGTGACGATGTTGTGGTAGCTGCCGATGTGGGCCCGGCGGAGGGCAGGGCATCGTCGACTCCGGCGCCGGTCATCGCCACGTGGCTGCCTGCGACGGTTCCGGCGCGTCCGACATGCCAAGCCCGGTCCGGGTGGCGGTGCCGCCACGGGTGGCTCGGGCACGGACGATGGCCACCGTGCCGCTCGCGTGGTTCAGCACGTGCTGGCTGGTGGAGCCGAGCAGCAAGCCGGTGAACCCGCCGCGGCCGCGCGATCCCACGACGGTCAGGGCCGCACTTGCCGATTCGGCGACCAGGACGTCGGCGGACTCGCCCGGGACGACCTTCTGCTGAACCGGAACGTCGGGGTACGTCTCGCGGTACCCGGCAACGGCTTCGGTGAGCAGCCGGGCAGGCCATTGGTACCGGTGATCGTAGTAGCTCCCGATCCCCCACTGATAGGCGTGCACGGCGACGACGCTCAGGCCGTGCAGCGCCGCGTGCGCGAAGGCGAATTCGACGGCGAGATCCGACGAATCCGAGCCGTCCACGCCGACCACCACCTGACCGGCGGCCGGGCCCGGGGCACGGAGGTCGTCGTGACTGCCGCGTACGACGATGACGGGGCAGGCGGCGTGCGCGGCGGTCTGGACGCCGACGGAGCCGACGAGCAGTCCGGTGAATCCGCCGAGGCCGCGCTGACCGACCACCACCAGGGCGGCGTCGCGGGAGGCGTCGATCAACGCCGCAGCCGGGGCGCACACAGGCATGTCGGTGGTGATGTCCAGGTTCGGGGCGGTCTGGCGGGCCCGGTCGGCGGCGGTGGACAGGAGCTTGTCGGCGGCCTGTTGGAGCCCGGCGTCGGGCGGCCCCATCACCGGCGGTCCCAGGGGGACGCCCATCAGCGGCCACAGGAACGCGTGCACGATCCGCAGCCGACACCCCCGGGCGGCCGCTTCGCGGGCGGCCCAGTCCACCGCGGACAGGCTCTGCGGAGAGCCGTCGACTCCCACGACGATCGCAGCGGCCGGGTTGGTGGTCATGCTCTCGGTCCCCTTCCGGGTGTGAGCGACGGATGCTGCCCTGGCCGGATGATCAATCTCGGTGCCTGCACCCGCGTGAGGAGCCGCGTGCCCGGGATCGTGGCGCGTGTGACAGCCGACCATCGACGGACGCGGTCAAGGCCACTTCCTCGCCGGCTCCTCCTCTGCTCGATCTGCGTCCATGCCCCGCCTCGGTGGCTGCCGGCGGTGCCGGCTCGGTCCACTGGTCGAGTCGGCGGCGGCCGGGCCGTGGTGATCGTGTCGGCTGTCCGGTCGAGAGTGCCGGCTCCGGGAGGTGCATGAGTTCCTGGACACCGGCAAGGTGCAGCACCCGGTGTACGCGCCGCTGCGGATTGGCCACCGTGTAGCCGCGTCCACGCCGGACGGCGATGTTGCGGCCGGCCACCAGGGCGCTGATTCCCGCACCATCGAGGAACGTCACCCTGGCCAGGTCGACCACGACGTCGGCCTGGTGTGGCGCCCGCAGGGCGTCCTCGATGGCGGCTCGCAGCGCACCCGCGGTGAGCAGGTCGATCTCGCCGACGGGAGTCAGCGTGACGGCCCGGTCGCCGACCGGGTATCGGGGCGATGAGGAATCCATCGGTGGCCTCCGTTTCGTGCGGTTGTCGCCGTGTTCGGGCCGGTGCACCCCGGCCATGTGCCGGCCGGTAGCCGGTCTGCTTGCGCTGGCCGGTCAGCCGGTCTGCTTGCGCTGGCACGGCACGCAGAACCGGGCGTGCGGCAGGATCTCCAGCCGTTGCAGCGGGATGTCGGTGGCGCAGCGTTCGCAGGTCCCGTAGGTGCCGTCGGCCATGCGCCGCAACGCCTGCGCGGTGTCGGCCACCACCTGGCGGGAGGAGACGATCAGCGCTTGGAGTATGTCGTCGTCGAAGCCGCCGCGGTCGGGCTGGCGGCTGCACACGGTGAGGTGGGCGAGCTGGTCGCTGTGCCGCTGGAACTGCTCCTCCAGGGTGCTGCGCAGTTCCTCGATCGGATCGCGCACAGTCGGATCGTGCACAGTACTGGTCACGTAACTGGCCCCTTTCTCGAGGTTCCGGATGCGGGTGCGGCGGATGGCGGCGTCGCGAGACGGGTGCGCCGGCGCCGGATGTGAGCCGATGGGCTCAGGCAGATCAGGCGGCCGCGGCGGCGGGCTGCCGGCAGAGCGCCACGGCCTGCCTCCCCGCTCGATCCGGCATCACCTTCACTCACCAACCTACGCGGTCACGACGTGAAGAGCAGGGGGTGCCACCGGCCAACATGCCACGCCCGTGGTTGCCGGCCGTCGGCAACCACGGCCGCGCCCCGCCTCTCGTTCACGTCGACCGCGGCGACGCCGTCCCCGTCCGCCTGCCATGGCCGACGGCACGAGCCAAGCGACACCGGACAGGCGCCGGATGCGAGGCATGCCGCGTCCAACTGCCGACGTCCGGCAACTGCCGCCGGGCACCACGACGATGCGGGAGCGGTCCGTGGTTCGGGTGGCG
>NZ_JBFAIA010000253.1:0-9181 GCF_040654455.1 Nonomuraea sp. NPDC050691 | reverse complement strand
CCGCATCGCCGCCGAGCTCGGCCTCACCAAGATGGCCCTGTACCGCTACGTCAACGGCAAGACAGAGCTGATGGCCATCATGATCGAGGCGGCGGCCGGCCCCCGCCGTGAGGGCGGCGATCCCCAGCTCTTCGGCCGCGCCATCCGCGACCTGCTGGCCGACCGCGGCTGGGAGCGTCCGGCGGCCGTCGGGGGCGTGTTCGGCCGGTGGGCCGACATCGTGGGTCCCGACCTGGCCGCCCATACCAAGCCGGAGGGGTTCGAGGACGGCGAGGTGCTGATCGCGGCCGACTCCACGGCCTGGGCGACCCAGGTGCGGCTGCTCGCGCGCACGCTGGTGCGCCGGCTCAACGAGGAGCTGGGCGAGGGCACGGTGACACGGGTCAAGGTCAGAGGGCCGCAGCACGGCCCGCGTCCCGGAGGGCTCCGGGTCACGGGGAGCCGGGGGCCGGGCGACACGTACGGGTGAGCTCGCGCAGGGGCTGAGGTCCCACGGGGCGAGGTTTTCCACAGGGTGGGGTCCTCCCCCACGGGAGGCCCCACGAAGCGGGGACTGTGGGGCATCAAGGGGCGGCGCTGTACGAGTGCGTGGGGTCTCGGGTCTCGCAAGGTGAAGGCCCGCAGGGATCTCGCAGGGCGTGGACCCACGAGGCGAGGTCTCGCCGGACGGGCATCGAAGGGCAGGGTCCCACGAGGTCCACAAGTCGGGTCTCGCAAGGAGAGGCATCGCAAGGCCAGCCCCACAATGCGTGGCCCGCGAGGCGCGGCCCACAAGGCGGGATCTCACAGGCCGAGGGCTCACAGGCCGAGGGCTCAGAGGCCGAGGGCTCAGAGGCCGAGGGCTCAGAGGGCGACGCGTACGGGCGGAGCGTCGAAGGGCGGCGTGTACGGGGCGGGGCGACGCGTACGGGGGCGGGGCGCTGCTGGGGATCGGATCCGATGGCGCCCGAGCGCTGGGCCGGGGCGGTCCCGCGGAGGCGGCGCGTACGGCCGGGTGCCGCGGCAGCGGGAGTCGCCGGCCGTACGCGATCATGAACGGAGAGCGGGCAGGGGCCGAAAACCGATCAGAAGCCCGCAGGAGCGATGACCCTACGCCCGTGGGGGGGAAGGCTTGAGCGGGGGGTCAACGAGCGACAGAGCATTACAGGGGCGTTCAATGCCACCTTGGGCGCTCGGACCCGGTAGAATGAATACGGATTCCGGACACGTCCGCTTGCGTGTCACCCCCGGCGCGCGACGGCGACGTCGACTCCCCTGGGTGACCAGCGCAACGGGGCACTCACGACGGTGACGGGCACGGCAGGGGCAGCTGGGCAAGAAGAGCGCCTCCCTGCCGCGTGTCCGCGGCAGGAGGATTTGGCACTTGTCCTACGACGCTAGCTCAATCACCGTACTCGAAGGGCTTGAGGCGGTTCGCAAGCGCCCGGGTATGTATATCGGTTCGACCGGAGAGCGCGGTCTGCACCACCTTGTCTACGAGATCGTGGACAACTCGGTGGACGAGGCGCTGGCCGGTCACGCAGACCACATCGACGTCACGCTGCTGGCCGACAACGGCGTGCGCGTGGTCGACAACGGTCGTGGCATCCCCACCGGCATCCACCCGGTGGAGAAGCGTTCCGCCGTCGAGGTCGTGCTCACCACGTTGCACGCAGGCGGCAAGTTCGACGGCAAGTCCTACGCCGTCTCCGGCGGACTGCACGGCGTGGGTTCGGCCGTCGTCAACGCTTTGTCCACAGCCATGGACGTCGTGGTGAAGCAGAATGGGCGCGTTCACCGGCTGAACCTCGTCAACGCCAAGCCCGCCGCTCCTCTGTCCACGGACGAGGAGACCGACGAGACCGGCACGTCGATCACGTTCTGGCCCGACCCCGAGATCTTCGAGACCACCACGTGGAACTTCGAGACGCTCTCGCGCCGGTTCCAGGAGATGGCCTTCCTCAACAAGGGCCTGACGATCACGCTGGCCGACGAGCGGCCCGACCACGTCAACGGCGAGCCCGTCAAGGTGGAGTACCACTACGACGGTGGTCTGTCCGACTTCGTCACCCACCTCAACTCCAAGAAGGAGCCGGCGCACGCGTCGGTCATCGACTTCGAGGAGCACGGTGAGGGCGTCTCCGTCGAGATCGCCATGCAGTGGAACAACTCCTACAGCGAGTCGGTCTACACCTTCGCCAACACCATCAACACGGCCGAGGGCGGCACCCACGAGGAGGGCTTCCGCGCCGCGCTGACGTCCATCGTCAACCGCTACGCGCGCGAGCAGAAGTTCCTCAAGGAGGGCAAGGACGACAACCTCTCCGGTGAGGACGTCCGCGAGGGCCTGACCGCGATCGTGTCGATCAAGCTGGCCGACCCGCAGTTCGAGGGCCAGACGAAGACCAAGCTCGGCAACACCGAGGCCAAGTCGTTCGTGCAGAAGGCCTGCAACGACCACCTGCGCGCGTGGTTCGAGCGCAACCCGGGCGAGGCCAAGGACATCATCAACAAGTCGCTGCAGGCCGCCAGGGCCCGCCTTGCGGCCCGCCAGGCGCGCGACCTGACGCGGCGCAAGTCGCTGCTGGAGTCGGGCAGCGGCCTGCCCGGCAAGCTCGCCGACTGCCAGTGGAACGACCCCGAGAAGTGCGAGCTGTTCATCGTCGAGGGCAACTCCGCCGGCGGCTCGGCCAAGGGCGGGCGCGACTCGCGGTTCCAGGCGATCCTGCCCATCCGCGGCAAGATCCTCAACGTCGAGAAGGCCCGGGTCGACAAGGTCCTGCAGAACGTCGAGGTCCAGTCGCTGATCACCGCGCTCGGCACCGGCGTCCACGACGAGTTCGACATCGGCAAGCTGCGCTACAGCAAGCTGATCCTGATGGCCGACGCCGACGTCGACGGCCAGCACATCACCACGCTGCTGCTGACGCTGCTGTTCCGGTTCATGCGCCCGCTGATCGAGGGCGGCCACGTCTACCTGTCGCAGCCGCCGCTGTACAAGATCAAGTGGGACCGGAAGGGCGAGGACGCGTCCTACGCCTACTCCGACCGCGAACGCGACGCGATCATCCAGGAGGGCATCGCCCGCGGCAAGCGCGACCCGCGCGCCCACGACGGAGTCCAGCGGTTCAAGGGTCTCGGCGAGATGAACGCCAACCAGCTGTGGGAGACCACCATGAACCCCGAGACCCGCATCCTGCTGCAGGCCACGCTCGACGACGCCGCCCAGGCCGACGAGATGTTCAGCGTGCTCATGGGTGAGGACGTCGAAGCACGCCGCGCGTTCATCATCCGCAATGCGCGAGATGTCCGTTTCCTGGACGTGTAGCGACAGCCGTATCTCAGAAAAGGATTTTCACACGTGACGGAAGTGAACACTCCGCCTCCACCGGCTGATCGCATCGAGCCGGTCGACATCCAGACCGAGATGCAGCGCAGCTACATGGACTACGCGATGTCGGTCATCGTGTCGCGCGCGCTGCCCGATGTGCGCGACGGTCTGAAGCCGGTGCACCGGCGGGTGCTGTACGCGATGTACGACGGCGGCTACCGCCCGGACCGCGGGTACTTCAAGTGCTCGCGCGTCGTCGGTGACGTCATGGGCTCCTACCATCCCCACGGCGACACCTCGATCTACGACACGCTCGTCCGGCTGGCGCAGCCCTGGTCGCTGCGCCACCCGCTGGTCGACGGCCAGGGCAACTTCGGCTCCCCGGGCAACGACGCGCCCGCGGCGATGCGCTACACCGAGTGCAAGCTCGCGCCCATCGCCATGGAGATGCTGCGCGACATCGACAAGGACACCGTCGACTTCCAGCCCAACTACGACGGCCGCTCCCAGGAGCCCGTCGTCCTGCCGGCCCGCTTCCCCAACCTGCTGGTCAACGGCTCGGGCGGCATCGCGGTCGGCATGGCCACCAACATCCCGCCGCACAACCTGCGCGAGGTGGCCGAGGCCGTCAAGTGGGCGCTGGAGAACCCGGAGGCGTCCGACGAGGAGCTGCTCGAAGCCGCCATCGCCCGGGTGAAGGGCCCCGACTTCCCCACCAGCGCGCTGATCGTCGGCCGCCGGGGCATCGAGGACGCCTACCGCACCGGCCGCGGCTCGATCACCATGCGGGCCGTGGTGGAGGTCGAGGAGGACAACAAGGGCCGCCACGCCCTCGTCGTCACCGAGCTGCCCTACCAGGTCAACCCGGACAACCTCGCCCTCAAGATCGCCGAGCTGGTGAAGCAGGGCAAGGTCACCGGCATCGCCGACGTGCGTGACGAGTCGTCGTCGCGGGCCGGCCAGCGCCTGGTGATCGTGCTCAAGCGCGACGCCGTCGCCAAGGTCGTGCTCAACAACCTGTACAAGCACACCCAGCTCCAGGACACCTTCGGCGCCAACATGCTGGCCCTGGTCGACGGGGTGCCGCGCACCCTGCGGCTCGACCAGTTCATCTCGCACTACGTGACCCACCAGATCGAGGTCATCGTCCGGCGCACCCGGTTCCTGCTGCGCAAGGCCGAGGAGCGCGCCCACATCCTGCGCGCGCTGCTCAAGGCGCTGGAGCGGCTGGACGACGTCATCGCCCTCATCCGGGCCTCCGAGTCGGCCGCCGCCGCCCAGCAGGGCCTCATGAGCATGCTGGAGATCGACGAGGTCCAGGCGCAGGCCATCCTCGACATGCAGCTGCGCAAGCTCGCCGCCCTGGAGCGTCAGGCGATCCAGGACGAGTACGACCAGCTCATGGCGCAGATCGCCGACTACCAGGACATCCTGGCCTCGGAGTCGCGGCAGCGGCAGATCGTCGGCGACGAGCTCGCCGAGGTCGTGGCCCGCTACGGCGAGGACCGGCGCACCGAGATCACCGCCTACGACGGCGACATGTCGATCGAGGACCTCATCGCCGAAGAGGACGTCGTCGTCACCATCACCCGCGGCGGCTACGCCAAGCGCACCCGCACCGACCTCTACCGCGCCCAGAAGCGCGGCGGCAAGGGCGTGCGCGGCGCGCAGCTGCGGCAGGACGACATCGTCGACCACTTCTTCGTCACCACGACCCACCACTGGCTGCTGTTCTTCACCAACAAGGGCCGCGTCTACCGGGTCAAGGCTTACGAACTGCCCGACTCGGGGCGCGACGCGCGCGGCATGCACCTGGCCAACCTGCTCGCCATGCAGCCCGACGAGACCGTCATGGAGGTCCTCGACCTGCGTGACTACAACGTCGCCCCGTACCTCGTGCTCGCCACCCGCAGCGGCCTGGTCAAGAAGACCCGCCTGTCCGAGTACGACTCCCCCAGGTCCGGCGGCCTCATCGCCATCAACCTGCGCGAGGACGACGAGGTCATCGGCGCCCGCCTGGTGTCGGAGGAGGACGACCTGCTGCTCGTGTCCAAGGGCGCGCAGTCGGTCCGGTTCACCGCCTCGGACGAGGCGCTGCGCCCGATGGGCCGCGCGACCAGCGGCGTCATCGGCATGCGTTTCCTCGACGGCGACGAGCTTCTCGCCATGAATCGCATCGCCGACGGACAGCATGTGCTTATCGCCACCAAGGCTGGGTACGCCAAGCGGACCCCAGTTGAGCAGTATCCGGTTCAAGGTCGTGGTGGTAAGGGTGTGCTGACTGCGAAAATCGTGAGCTCCCGTGGCAAGCTGGTCGGAGCCGTCATGGTCAACCCAGAGGACGAGGTTTTCGCGATCACGTCTGCCGGTGGGGTGATCCGGACGAGTGCCGGCGAGATCAAGCAGTCCGGCCGCCAGACCATGGGAGTGCGTTTGATGAACCTCGCCGAAGGCGACAGCGTGGTGGCCCTCGCCCGCAACGCCGAGTCCATCGAGGCTGCCGCCTCCGTGGACGCTGTGGTGGACAACGAGGAAGACGGGGGAGGAGAGTAAGTCATGAGCGCCCAGGGTGGTAGCCCCAGCGCGAGGACGAAGGCGGCTCGAGATAACGGGCAGAAGCCTAAGAAGTCCGTCGAATCCGAGACCTTGGACAAGTCCGACGAGGACAACGCCACGGCCGTGCACCCGATGCCGACCGCGCCGCCGTCCTCCTCGGCCCCGTCCGCCGGGCCCAAGCCGGCTCCTCCGGGGGCCAGGCCGGGGCAGGCGGAGCAGGACGCCAAGGGATCCGGCATCCGGCCGTCGCTGACGTCCGAGGCGCCGCCGCAGCTCGAGCTGACGTCGTCGTCGTCGAAGAAGAAGTCCTCGTCGGGGGCCCGCCTCCCCCGCAAGGCCCACCTGGTGCTGCGCCGCATCGAGCCGTGGTCGGCCATGAAGTTCAGCTTCGTGGTCTCGCTCGTCTGCTTCGTGGTGCTGTTCGTCGCGGTGGCCGTCCTGTACGGCGTGCTGTCGGCGCTGGGCGTCTTCGACTCGATCGTCGACCTGGTCAACCAGCTCGGCCAGGGTGAGCAGGGCCAGACCGCGCTGCCCATCGACATCGCCTCATGGTTCGAGCCGGTCCGCATCCTGGGCTATACCGCCCTGATCGGCGCGGTGAACGTCGTCCTCATCACCGCCCTCTCCACGCTGGGGGCCGTGATCTACAACGTCGCCTCCGACCTGGTGGGCGGCGTCGAGGTGACCTTCAGCGAGGCCGAGTAGCCGTGCGTCTCGCGCCGCCCGGGCCGGGGCGGCGCGAGCACCGGCGCGGACACGGTAAGCTTTTCCTCGTCCGCGCAACCGGTTCGCGTTGGTGAAGCCGATGCGATACCGTGCGGTGTGCGCGGGGCTATAGCTCAGTCGGTTAGAGCGCTTCCCTGATAAGGAAGAGGTCCCAGGTTCAAGTCCTGGTAGCCCCACCCAGCTCAGAGGCCATTTCCCATCGAGGGAAGTGGCCTTTTTGATCTTCCGGGTGACCAAGTGAGTGACTATACCTCTCAGTCCTCGCCGGGAAAGATCAGGTCCATGGTCTCGGCACCCTCCAGAAGTACGGGGCGGAGCTGCTTGCGGTAGACCTTCTCCGTGACGACGGTGCCCTTGTGGCCGACCAGCCGGGCGATGTCCTCCACGGCCACTCCCGCGTCCGACATGAGCGAGACGAAGCTGTGGCGCAGTTCTCGCGGTGTCCACTCATCCGGGTTGAGGTCCGTCCGCTTGAGGATCACGCGTAGTGCACGGCGGACATTGGCGGCATCGAGTTCGGTCCCGTGCTTGCTCGCGAAGACGAGGCCGTCCTCCTGCCACGACTCCCCTGCCTGCTCTGCCGCGATTGTCTGTCGGTCGCGGTGACGCAGTAACGCCTCCACGCATCGCCGAAGCAGGGCCAGAGTGCGACGGGACTTCCGGGTCTTGGTGTCTCCCCCGGCACGAACCGAGCGCCACACCATGATCGAAGGAGGAACCGGAGGGTCTGCGTCGGGCTGGCCTTCAAGGTCCACGTGCGACCAGGTGAGCGCCCGTAGTTCCTCCGTACGCGCGCCGATGAGGAGCGACAGAACTACATAGGCATACAGGTTCGCGGACTCGGCGGCCTTGAGTACCGCCTCGGCCTGGGCGAGGGTCAGGGACTTGGAAGGCCGGCCAGTGGTGCCCTTGGGGATCCATCGACACTCTCGTCTCCGAGGGACTGGCGTACGTCATGCGCGGACGCGGCTCGTTCGTCCGCCCTATGCCCGAACGCCGGACCATCCTCATCACCGACCGCGACCGGCCCGACCTCGCCGCTCCCGGCAACCACCCCGACATCCAGGCCTTTGGCTGGGACCTCGCCCTACGCGACCGCGAACCTGAAAGCCCGCTCTTCACCGGCGAGAAGACCACCGCCGACCGAGACATCGCGATGATGCTGGGCGTCCGGCCCGGCCATCCGATCATCCACAGACGCAGCATGTGGCACCGGCGCCACACCGCCGTCATCCACGGCGCATCGGCCCGCCTGGAGATCAACTCCTACGCCAACGCCGACATGCTCCCCGACTGGGACGACCCCAAGCGCTTCCATCAGTACCGCAAGCGTCCCGGCTTCTTCTACCAGTCACTCATCCGCGAGCACGGCCCCGTCCGATGGATGACGCTGACCACCGCCCGCATCGCCTACGAGGACGAACGGACCGTGCTCGGCATGGACTACGCCGAAGCCGTCCTCATCATCCGCCGCACCATGGCTCACGCCAATGGCCACCCCATCGAGGTAACCGAGGTCAAGGCCCCCGCCAACCGCTACGAGGTCGGATACCACCGCGAGATCGCAGAAGACCCCGAAGCCGTCTTCGCGGCGCAGGAACTCAGCGACAACGGCATAGACCTGGTGATCTAAGAGCGTGTCTCACGTGGTGCTGTGAAGGTGCTGCTCCTTGCGCCGTGTCTCACGGTGCGTCGCTATGCTCGCCGCGTGGGCGAGATCGTGGTGGTGCGTGATGGCTTTGGGCCCGAGGTCCTGCTTGTGCATGGCGGTGCTGGCCCGCGGACGACGTGGGGCGCTTTGGCTCCGCTGGCCGATCGGTGGACGCTGGCATATGTCCATCGCCGTGGCTATCCGCCGAGTCCACCACCGCAGGAGTGTCAGGACTTCGAGGTGGACGCCCTGGACTTGGCGCCGCTGCTCGTCGGCCGCCCGCACGTTGTCGCCCACTCCTACGGCGCCCTCGGGGCGTTGATCGCGGCCGCCGCCGCGCCGGGCAGCGTGCGCTCGCTCACCCTGATCGAGCCGCCGCTCCACTACCTTGTCCCTGACGATCCCGAGGTGGCGCGGCTCGAGCGCATCGGCGATGCGGTCCTCACCCACGGGATGGACATGGACCCGGCCGAGTTGCGCGAGTTCCTCCACCTCGCGGGCGCGCCCGTCGGTGACGGCCCGCTCCCCGAGAACGTGGTCGCCGGCGTTCGGCGGGCGCAGGGTGGTCGGCCGACCAGCGAGGCGCACCCACAGCTCGACGCGATCCGTGACGTCGGCGTCCCAGTGCTCGTCGCGTCCGGAGACCACGCGGCCGCGCTCGAGCGGATCTGCGACGCTCTGGCGGATGTCCTCGGTGGCGAGCGCAGCGTGCATCCGGGCGCTGGTCACTTCGTCGCCGCAGCACCGGGCTTCGCCGAACAGCTTGAGGCCTTCCTACGCAAGAGCGTCACGTGGCAAGCTTCTTCCAGCAGGTGAGCGTGGCGGCGAGGGTGAGGAACGCGGTGCCGGACGGCCGGAGCATCTCCACCGGGCCCATCTGCTGTGGAACGGCCGCTTGACGCGGCAGCGCGAAAGGAACAGCAATCCCGTGCGCAGGA
>NZ_JBFAIA010000252.1:0-9276 GCF_040654455.1 Nonomuraea sp. NPDC050691 | reverse complement strand
CCACTCGACGCCGTGGAGGATGGTGCACGCCTGCTCGACATAGCGGGAGAACGCCTCGACGGCACCCTTGCCGAGCCATGCGCCCCTTTCCCCGACGCTCGTCTCGCTCACGTTCCCGCCGTTCGACACCAACTTCGCGGGATACGCCCAGGGCGGCACGACCTGGATCCACGACCCCCGCAGCGCCGCGCCGTGGCACAGCCTGAGCCAGGTGGACAACTACCCGGAGGACGTGGTCGGCGTCTCGGTGACCGAGGCCGTGCCGCTCGACGCCCTGCTGGTCACCGTGGTGACCGCGGACGGCGGGCTGGCGAGGACGACCTGCCGGTTCACCGAGGGTACGCCGCCCGCCGGGCCCGCCTGGGGCACCACCTACTGCGATGACTTCACCTCGATCACCCCGCCCGCCTGACCGTGCCCACCTGACCGTGCTGACCTGATCGTGCCTGCCGATCGGGCCGTCCGATCGCGGCCGGTCGGGTGCGGGTAAGGCTTGCGCAACGGCTGCGTCACACGCTGTGGCGCGCCGCCTGCCCGCGGGTGCGCCGGGTTTCACTGCGGCAATGAGCACCACCGCGGTGAGAACCGTTCCCTTCAACCGGCCGTACGTGAGTGAGCGCGAGCTCGACTACGTCGCGGAGGCCGTCCACAACGGGCGGACCTCCGGCGACGGGCCGTTCACCCGCCGGGCGACCGGCCTGCTGAGCGAGCTGACCGGAGCCCGCCACGCGCTGCTGACCACCTCCTGCACGCACGCCCTGGAGATGTCGGCGCTGCTGCTCGACCTGCGGCCCGGCGACGAGGTGATCGTGCCGTCGTTCACCTTCATGTCCACGGCCAACGCGTACGCGCTGCGCGGCGCCGTGCCGGTGTTCGCCGACTGCCGGCCCGACACGCTGAACCTCGACGAGCGCCTCGTCGAGGAGGCCGTCACCGAGCGGACCCGGGCCGTCGCCGTCGTCCACTACGCGGGCGTCGCCTGCGCGATGGAGGAGCTCGGCAAGATCGCCGACCGGTACGGCCTCGCGCTCGTCGAGGACAACGCGCACGGCCTGGGCGGGTCCTACCAGGGCAGGCCGCTCGGGTCGTTCGGCGACCTGGCCGCGCAGAGCTTCCACGAGACCAAGAACGTCCAGTGCGGCGAGGGCGGCGCGCTGCTCGTCAATGACGACGAGCTGGCCGCGCGGGCCGAGATCGTCCGGGAGAAGGGCACCGACCGCGGCCGGTTCTTCCGCGGCCAGGTCGACAAGTACCGCTGGGTCGACATCGGCTCCAGCTACCTGCCGTCCGACCTGCTCGCGGCCCAGCTCACCGCGCAGCTGGAGTCGTTCGGCGACATCCAGCGCCGGCGCCTGGGGGTGTGGCGGGCCTACCACGAGGGCCTGGCCGGCTGGGCGGCGGCCAACGGGGTCGGCCGGCCCACGGTGCCCGACGGCTGCGAGCACCCCGCCCACCTCTACTACCTGATGCTCCCCGGCCTGGACAGCCGCCAGGCGTTCATCGCCCACCTCGCCGCGCGGGGCGTGCAGGCGCCGTTCCACTACCAGCCGCTGCACAACGCGCCCGCCGGCCTCCGTTACGGGCGGCCGGCGCCGGGCGGCTGCCCCGTCACCGAGCAGGTGGCCGACCGGCTCGTGCGGCTGCCGCTGCACGCCGGGCTCGGCGAGGAGGACGTGGCGTACGTCATCGACGCCGTGCAGGAATTCGAGGTGCGCTGATGGCCTGGCAGGACGTGATCGAGGCGCGGGCGGTCCGGACGCTGCCCTCACCGCTGGAGTCGGCCCGCTTCGGACGTCCGGTGGAGCGCCTGACCGTCGGCGCCGCGTCGGAGGAGACGCTGGACGCGATCCGCGAGGCCGTCCTGGAGTCGGCGGCGGACGTGATCGTGCTGCGCTACCCGGCCGAGCGCGTCGGCTGGTTCGCGGAGCTGACCGGTCTGGGCCGGACCGCGATCTTCGCCGACTGCCTGATGTACTGGAGCCTGCGGGCGGGCCGGGGCCGCCCGCCCGCGCCGTCCCCCGATCTGCGGACGGCCCCGCTGAGCGACCCGGACGCGGTCGGCGCGCTGGTGGCCGACATCTTCGCCGTGTACGGCAACCACTACCTGGCCGACCCGCTCCTCGACCCGGCCGCCGCGCTGGAGGGGTACCAGGAGTGGGCGGCGCGCTCCGCCGCCGAGGGGAGCTGCGTGGCGCTGGACGACGGCGCGCAGGTGCTCGGGATCGCCACGCTGGAGGACGGCGGCCCCCGCACCGAGATCCTGCTCGCCGGCGTGATCTCCGCCGCCCAGGGGCGCGGCCTGTACGCCCACCTGCTCAAGGCCGTCGAGGACCACGCCCTGGCCCGAGGCGGGAGCGAGGTCGTCATCTCCACCCAGAGCCACAACACGCGGGTGCAGCGCGCCTGGGCCAGGTACGGGTTCGTCCCGGTCCAGGCGCACGTCACCGTCCACCTGGTGCGGACGGCACTCCTGCGCTCAGCGGACGGGACGGCACCGCTGCGCCCGGCGGGAGCGTGAACGCCCTGACCCGGCCGCCGGCCGTCACCCCGGCCGCCCGGCCGGGTACAAGACACCGGCTGGCCTACCTGGCGGGGGGCGGCGCGACCGCCGTCATCTACTACGGCATCCTCGCCGTTGCCCTGTCCGCGACGGGGGAGCGGGTGCCGTACCTCGCGCTGGTGGTGGCCAGCCACCTCGTCACCGTGGTGATCGTGTACCCGTGGTACCGGCTGGTCGTCTTCCCCGGCGCGGGCCACGGCTGGGTGGCCGGCTACCTGCGCTTCTACGCGGCAGGGCTGAGCATCCTGACGGCCTCCCTCGTGGGGCTGCCGATTCTCGTCGAGCTGGCGGGGCTGCCCGTGCTGGCCGCCCAGGCGCTGATCATCACCATGACCTTCTCGCTCAGCTACGCGCTGCACCGCGCCTGGACGTTCCGCCGGCGCGGATCGTCGCCGCAAGGCCGGGAAAGGTCCGGCAACCCGCCGCACAACCTTCGGCCAAACCGCAGCGCGGCGAAGGTCCGCTGATCCCGGCCGTTCGTAGCTTCGGGACCGACATGGACGATCACCACGGGCCACACGCTCGTCGCGAAAGGACTCCACGGCGATGAAGGCGCTCGTGCTGGCAGGGGGAAAGGGGACGCGGCTGCGCCCGCTCACCCACACGTCGGCGAAGCAGTTGGTGCCGGTCGCCAACAAACCGGTCCTGTTCTACGGCCTGGAGGCCATCCGGGCGGCCGGGATCACCGAGGTCGGCATCATCGTCGGCGACACGGGGGCGGAGGTGCGCGAGGCCGTCGGCGACGGCTCCCGGTTCGGGCTGGAGGTGACCTACATCCCCCAGGACGCGCCGCTCGGGCTCGCCCACTGCGTGCTCATCGCCCGCGACTTCCTCGGCGACGA
Source organism: Nonomuraea sp. NPDC050691 (assembly GCF_040654455.1). NCBI lineage: Bacteria > Bacillati > Actinomycetota > Actinomycetes > Streptosporangiales > Streptosporangiaceae > Nonomuraea > Nonomuraea sp. NPDC050691. Next base: position 5,874 of record NZ_JBFAIA010000252.1, on the reverse strand, counting down.
GCCGTTCGTGATGTACCTGGGCGACAACTTCCTCATCGGCGGCATCGCCGACCTGGTGGACGCCTTCGGCGCGGCCGGTCACGACGCCCAGATCCTGCTCACCAAGGTCGCCGAGCCGCAGTTCTACGGCGTCGCCGAGCTCGGCCCCGACGGGCAGATCGTGCGGCTGGAGGAGAAGCCGGAGAACCCGCGCAGCGACCTCGCGATCGTCGGCGTCTACACCTTCTCGCCGGCCATCCACGAGGCCGTCCGCGCCATCGAGCCGTCCGCGCGCGGCGAGCTGGAGATCACCGACGCCATCAAGTGGCTCATCGACCACGGCTACAGCGTCCACTCGCACTTCGTCAGCGGCTACTGGAAGGACACCGGACGGCTGCAGGACATGCTGGAGTGCAACCGGATCGTCCTGGAGGCGATCGGCCCCGACATCCGGGGGACCGTGGACGGCGCCTCGGAGATCAGCGGGAACGTCGTCATCGAGCCCGGGGCGTCGGTGGAGGGCTCGGTGATCCGGGGGCCCGCCGTCATCGGCGCCCACACCGTGATCCGCGGCTCCTACGTCGGTCCGTACACCTCCATCGGCGAGAGCTGCCTGATCCGCGACAGCGAGGTGGAGTACGCGATCGTGCTGCGGGACTCCTCCATCACGGGGATCTCCCGGCTCACGTACTCGCTCATCGGGCGCAACGTCGAGGTGACCAGGGCCCAGGGCATGCCCAACGCCTGCCAGCTCATGGTGGGCGACCACAGCAAGGTCCAGGTGCGGGCCTGACGGCACGGCCACCGTACGGCGTGGCCCGATCGAGGAGAGGTCATGGAGGCTACGGAGATCCGCCGCACGGTCGAGCTGGAGGACCACCACTGGTGGTACCGCGAGCGGCGCGCCATCCTCGCCCGCGAGCTGCGCAGGCTGCGCCGGTACGGCCCGCCCGGCCGGGCGCTGGACATCGGCGCGGCCGGCGGCGGCAACACGCGGGTGCTCGTACGGCACGGATGGGACGCGCTGGTCGCCGACTACTCGGAGCTCGCGGTGGAGCTGGCCCGCGAGCGGGGCCTGCGCGCCATCCACGCCGACGCGCGCGAGCTGCCGCTGCCCGACGACGCCTTCGACCTGGTGTGCGCCTTCGACGTGCTGGAGCACATCGAGGAGGACGACCGCGCGGCGGCCGAGATCACGCGGGTGCTCCGGCCGGGCGGCACGGCGCTGATCACCGTGCCGTGCGACATGGCGCTGTGGTCGGCGCACGACGTGGCCTCCGGTCACGTCCGCAGGTACACCCGGACGACCCTGCGCGCCCTGCTCAGCGGCCAGGGGCTCGTCCTGGACCGGATGTGGAGCTGGAACGTGCTGCTGCGACCCGTGGTCGCCCGCCACCGTAAGAGCAGCTCGGGCTCGGACGTCATGGAGCTGCCGTACCTGGTCAATCTGGGGCTCATGGGGGTGATCACGGCCGAGCGCTACCTGCCGGTGCGGTCGCTTCCCGGGGTGTCGCTGATCGTGCGGGCGCACCGGCCGGCCCACGGTTAGCATGACATACCATAGTCGCTCAGTTACTCAGTGAAGTAATTGCAGTACAACAGGGGTGTGATTCACCCGGAGGGGCGCACCCCTGCGACATCCGCCCCGTCGCACCGCACTCCAGGGCCGATCGGCTCGTCGTTCCCGACGCCGCTCGCCCGCCTTCGCTCCCGCCGCGCGCTTCCCCCGCGCCGGCCGGGCGCCCGCCGCACCGCGCTGGTGACGATCCTCACGACCATCCTCGCGACGGGCGCCATCGCCGTGATGCCTGACAGGGCGGTCGCCGCGCCGCTGATCCCCCTCGGGGACGCGGCGGCCTTCGCGGTCCTGGCGGGCGGCGCGGTCGCCAACACCGACAACACCACCGTCACCGGAGACCTGGGCACCAGCCCGGGCGCCGTGGTGTCCGGGTTCCCGCCCGGCCAGGTCGTCGGCACGATCCACGCGGGCGACGCCACCGCGGCGGCGGCCAAGACCGACGCGGTCGCCGCGTACAACAACGCGGCGGGCCGCGGGGTGACCGACAACGTGGCTCCGCAGCTCGGTGGCACCACCAAGCCGCCGGGCGTCTACTTCCCGTCGTCCGGCACCGCCTTCCAGATCACGGGCACGCTCACCCTGGACGCGGAGGCCGACCCGAACGCGATCTTCATCTTCCGGGCGGCGACGCTGACCACCGCCACGGTGAGCAACATCAACCTCGTCAACGGCGCCCGGACGGACAACGTCTTCTTCCAGCTCACCGGCACGGCGACCCTGGGCGTCAACTCGACGTTCCGCGGCAACGTGCTGGCCTCGAACGCGGCCAGCGTCAGCTCCGGCGCCGCGGTCACCGGCCGGGTCTTCGCCCTGACCAACAACGTCACGCTCCAGGGCACCACGTCCGGGCCGCGCACCCGGGTCTCCCTGCCGGAGGAACTGCCGACGCAGACGTCGCTGACCGTCGCCCCGTCCGGCTCCTCGGCCGAGGGGCAGCAGGTGACGCTCTCCTCGACGGTCGCCCCCCAGTCCGGCACGGTCAGCCCCCAGGGGAAGGTGGCCTTCAAGGACGGCAGCACGCTGCTCGGCACGGACTTCATCGACGAGAACGGCCACGCCCAGCTCCAGACCTCGGCGCTGCCCGGCGGCAACCACCGGCTCACGGCCGTCTTCCTGGGCGGTGAGACCTTCGACGGCGAGGAGCTCGTCTACCTCGCGTCGAGCACCTCGCCCGGGGTGAACCACACGGTGACCGAGAGCCTGTGGCCGAACTCGGCGACTCCAGCCGTGGCCAACCATCCCGACAACGACGCGATCACGGTGGGGGTCAGGTTCGCGTCCTCCACGACCGGGGTCGTGCGGGGCATCCGCTTCTACAAGGGCTCGCAGAACACCGGCACCCACATCGGCAGCCTGTGGACCTCCGGCGGCACGCAGCTCGCTACCGTGACCTTCTCGGGTGAGAGCGCGAGCGGCTGGCAGCAGGCGAACTTCTCCACCCCGGTCCCGATCAGCGCCGACACCGTCTACATCGCCTCCTATTTCACGTCTTCGGGGCATTTCTCGTACACGCAGAACTACTTCGCCACCGAACGCAACAGCCCGCCGCTGATCTCCCCGGCCAGCGCCCCGGGGGCCCGCAACGGCATCTACACCGTCGGCGCGGCGAACGCGTTCCCGACGAGCACCTTCCAGGCCACCAACTACTGGGTCGACCCGGTGTTCGTGCGCTCGGACACCGTCTGGACGGACGCGGCGACGCCGGCCGTGCTCAACGACCCCGACACCGACCCGGTGACGCTGGGGATGAAGTTCCGGGCCGACACGGCCGGGGTCGTGCGGGGCATCCGCTTCTACAAGGGCTCGCAGAACACCGGCAACCACATCGGCACCCTGTGGACCTCCGGCGGCACGCAGCTCGCCAGCGTGACCTTCTCGGGTGAGAGCGCGAGCGGCTGGCAGCAGGCGTATTTCTCGCCACCGGTCAACATCTCCGCCGACACCACCTATATCGCGTCCTATTTCACCTCTTCGGGGCATTTCTCGTACTCGCTCCAGGGGTTCTTCGACGCGCAGCGCAATTACCCGCTGACCGCGCTGGAGAACGGCGGCGTCTCCGGCGCCAACGGCGTGTACACATACGGGGCAGGGAACACGTTCCCCACCAACACCTACCAGGCCACGAATTACTGGGTTGACGTATTGTTTGACATCAGTTAATCGGCCGACCCGCACGGCGGTCCCCGATATCGCCGAGCCGCTGGTTAGAGTTCCGGAAGGCTCAGCAGAAGGGGGACTGCCGTGCAGGTGGACGCCGAGGCCCTGGACATCGGCAAAGTACGCCATTCCACGCTGGTCGATTCCTCGGGAACGCGTTACGTGGATTTCCGGCGTTCCCTCACGCCGCGCTGGAGCGTGGTCTGGGCGACGCTGCTCGGCGGGCATCTCGCGCTCGCCCTGTCCGCGGGGCTGGTCGCCGCCGTGGGAAGCGCCGTCGCCGCGGGGTGGGCCGCCTCGGCCGGGCTGGCCGTCGCCGGGGGAGCGCTGATCGGCTTCTGGCTGCACTACCTCATGACGTACCTGCACGAAGGCGCCCACTACAACCTGGCGCCGGACCGCGAGACCAGCGACAGGCTGACGAACGCGTTCGTCGGGCTGTTCGTCGGCATGAACGTCAAGGCCTACCGCAAGGTGCACTTCGAGCACCATCGGTACCTCGGCACGACCCGTGACCCCGAACGCAGCTACTTCCTCCCCCTCACCATGCGCTTCCTGGTCGAGGGGTTCACCGGGATCCGGCTCGTGCGGGCGCTGAAGGGCTACCGCGAGGTGGTGCGAGGCAAGTCCCGGACGGAGGACGGGCAGGCCGGGGGCGGCTCCGTGGACCGCGTGTTCCTCGTCGCGGCCGTCTTCAACGGCGCGGTCATCGCCTGCTCGCTGTGGGCCGGGGCCGTCGTCCTCGCCGTCGCCTGGGCGGTGGGGCAGCTGCTGTTCCTGCCGCTGCTCAACACCGTCCGGCAGGTGCTGGAGCACCGCAGCGAGTTCGCCGACGACCTCACCGACTACAGCGTCGTCCCGCACGGACCGGTCAACCGGCTCTTCGGCGACGGGCTGTTCGCCGCCGTGTTCGGCGCGGCGGGCTTCAACCGGCACCTGCTGCACCACTGGGATCCCAGCGTGTCCTTCACCCGGCTGAAGGACGTGGAGCGCTTCCTCATGGACACCGACGTCGCGCCGCTGCTCCAGCGGCGGCAGACCACCTATTACCGCACCTGGCGGCAGTTGGACAGGATATGAACGCACACACCGACATGGTCCCCGGCCGCGCGCCGCAAGCCCCGGCAGCCCGCACCCGCACGAGGTGCCCGGCGTGCCAGGAGACGGGGGCCGCCCCCTGGGCGTCGGCCCGTGACGTCGAATACCGCACCAGCGACGAGGAGTTCCACTTCCACCGCTGCGCGCGGTGCGGGGTCCTCTTCCTCGACCCCATGCCGGTCGACCGGCTCGCCGAGATCTATCCGGCCAACTACTACGCCTACGCCTCGGACGAGCAGTCGTTCGCCCACCGCGTCAAGGACCGGCTGGACGCGCTGCGGCTGCGGCGCATCCTGTCGGGGCTGTCCGGCGGCGACCTCAAGGTGCTCGACGTGGGCGGGGGAGACGGCTGGCAGCTCGACGTGATCCGCGGCCTCGACGCCCGCGTGTCGTTCACCCAGGTCGTCGACCTGGACGCGGCCGCCCAGGAGCGGGCCGTGGCACGGGGACACCGCTTCTTCTGCGGCCGCGTCGAGGACTTCTCGACCGAGGAGCGCTTCGACCTCATCCTCCTGATCAACCTGATCGAGCACGTGAGCGACCCCGGCGAGGTGCTGAGGACGCTGGGCCGCCACCTCACGCCGCAGGGCGTGATCCTCGTCAAGACGCCCAACACCGACAGCATGGACGCCCGGCTGTTCCGGCACCGCGACTGGGGCGGCTACCACTGCCCGCGGCACTGGGTGCTGTTCGACCGGCGCAACTTCACCAGGCTCGCGCGGGCGTGCGGCTTCACGGTGAGCCGCTTCTCCTACACCCAGGGCGCCCCGTTCTGGGGCACCAGCATCCTGGCGGCCCTGGCCCGCCGCGGATGGGTGACGGTCACGGCGGAGCGCCCGATGACCCGGCACCCGCTCTTCCCGATCCTCGCCGCCGGCTTCGCCGGCTTCGACCTGGCCAGGCAGCTCCTCGGCGGCAGGCCCTCCCAGATGTTCGTCGAACTCGTCCCGGCGCGGGGGAGCGCCCGCCGCTGACGGCGGGCCGTTCCAGGTAGGCGCGCTGCGCGGCGGCCGGGCGCGGCACACCGATGCCCGTCGTCATGATCACCTCGGCGCCGAGCA